>JAHDDJ010000072.1 GCA_020629385.1 Erythrobacter sp. | reverse complement strand
AGCTGGTGACTTAGAACCGCAGTTTGACACCACCCCAGATTGTACGCGGAACACCAAGGTCAATCGCGCCGTTGGAATTGCGAGTCACGATATCCTCATCGGTCAAATTCTCACCGCGCAGTACCAGTGCAATCTGGTCGGTGATCGCAGCCTCGGCATAGAGGCCAAGCGTTGTCACCGCGGGCAGCACGTCGGTTTCCTGATCGCTCTCGAATTGCTTGCCGATATGGCGGACTGTTGCTGACAGGATGAAGCCATCTGCTGGACGCCACGCGACAGAATGGCTCAGCGCCCATTTTGGCGTCTGCGGCGGGCGGTTGCCATTCAGCGCAATGGACGCGCCAGAACCGTCCACTTCGGCGTCGGTGTACGCAATACTGGTGTCGAGGCTGAACTGCCCGCGCTGCACCGTGAAGCTGCCCTCCACACCCTGCGCATCGATAGCAGGCAGGTTCTGCCGCTGGCGTAAAGTCGGGGTCAGTGTGACATTGGCAATCGCGTTTTTGACGCGGTTGTCGAATGCCGTGACCGAGAACGCGATACCCTTGGCAGGGGTGAAATCCGCGCCAATCTCGAACCCTTCGAGCACTTCGTTCTCAAGAGCGGCATTGGCCTGAGTTACCACAGGAAACACCACGAAGGGACGATACAACTCGTTGAGGGTCGGCAAGCGCAATCCGCGATAGGCAGCAGCGCGCAAACGTACCGCGTCGCTTGCCTGCCAAGATACACCGGCGCGATAGGAGAATGACCAATCCGCCCGGTCTGGCGCGATGGTCTCGGTGACGAACTGGTTGCTGGCATCAACGGCGCGGAAAAACCCGTTCTCAATGACCGTCCGGTCAGCCCGGATACCGCCGGTCAGAATCAGATCACCCAGCAGCCAGTCATTCTCGATGAACAGTCCCAGATCGCTGGTGCGACCCCCGGCTCGGCGTCGTTCGCGCAAGTTTCCGGTAAACGCGCTATAGGCTTCTTCCTGCAATTCGCCCGAAGACCGGCGGTAATCTGCACCAAGGCGCAAAACATGATTGTCGCCAACCGGAGGGCGCACTTCCAGCTTGCCACCAATGCCTGTGGAGGGCGTATTGCGTTGATCCAATACGCGGACAAAGCGGGTCGAGCTGATGACCTCATTGGAGAAATTGCGCGATTGCAGATAGGCGATGGCATCGAACTGCCATTCTCCGCGGCCGACCAACCTGATACTCGCATCCGCGCCTTCGCTGGAACTGTCTGCGCCATCGAAACGCAGTGTGCGCTCGTCATTGAAAACAGACCCGCGTGCCTGCAATTCCACGCTATCCGTGAGCGGAGCAACACCGCGCACACTGAAAGCATAGCTGTCAAATGCAGCGCGTGCGCTGGCGGGAACGCGCTGGTTTTCCGGTGTGGTGAAGAAGCCCTTACCCCGGTCCCAGCGGCCATTGGCCACCACGAAACCGGCCCCAAGGTCTTGCGCGACCGTGCCGCTTGCCTCTGTCTCGCCGCGATTGTTGACCAGCAGCGATCCGGTGAAATCACCCAGGCTGTCCGTACCCGCGCTGGTAAGCTCGATGGTTCCGGCCAAAGCACCTGAACCGAACGGCCCCGCACCGCCGCCGCGCGTCACGCGGATGCTATCCAGCGTTTCCGGTGCAATGGCGCTGAAAGGGATGTAGCCGAAAAAGGGATCCGACACTGGAACACCGTCCAGCAGCACCAGCGCTCTGCTGGTGGCATTCCCGCCAAGAGCGCGCAAAGTCGCCCCCTGCGCGCTCGGGTTGGAACTGCGGCTGTCGGAACGGCGGAATTGCTGGAAACCGGCGACGGAGGACAGGACATCCTCCAACCGGCCCGATGCAGACGTTTCGATCTGTTCTTGGGCGATCTGGACCGATGAATAAGCGGGCGTAGCGGGTGTGTCCGCAAGCCCCTGCCCTGTTACCACGATCTCGACCGCATCTTCGCTGCTGTCATCCCGGGCAGTTTGCGCGGAAGCAGGCATTGCGATGATCGCGGTAAGCGGGAGGCTGGCAAGGATTGAAACTGTTCGCATGACGCGCTGACTAGCGGCGCTTTACGTCCACGTCAGTATTTAATCGCAACCGGACTCGCATTCACAAGCAAGCTGTGCTTACAATGCAGCATTAGGAGAGAGACAATGCTGGCGACACCACCCGATTTCGATGTGCTGATAGTCGGCGCAGGTATTTCCGGAATCGGAATGGCTGCGCATATGGAAATGCACTGCCCGACCCATTCCTACGCAATTGTCGAGCGGCGCGAGAATCTGGGCGGCACTTGGGACCTGTTCCGTTATCCGGGTATCCGATCCGACAGTGACATGCATACGCTGGGCTTTGTGTTCGAACCATGGAAGCACGAGAAAAGCATCGCCGATGCGCCTGCCATTCTCGATTATCTCAACACCATCGTCGATGAACGCGATATCCGCAAACATATCCGCTACCAGCAGAAAGTGATTTCTGCTGACTGGCGAGATGACGAAGCGCGCTGGCACGTCACCATTGAACAGGCCGACGGTTCTCACACGCGCATGACCGCCAATTTCCTGTATCTGGGTTCGGGCTATTACGATTATGACGAACCCTATGATCCGGGTTTTGAGTTCGGAGATTTCGACGGGCAAATTGTCCACCCGCAATTCTGGCCTGAAGACCTCGACTACACCGGCAAGAAAATCGTTGTAATCGGCTCAGGTGCGACGGCGGTAACAATTGTTCCGTCGATGACGGACAAGGCAGCGCATGTGACGATGCTCCAGCGCACGCCCACATGGATGTTCTCCCGCCCCGCGAAAGACGCGATTGCCAACTTCCTGCGCAAAGTCCTGCCCGAAGAACTGGCCTACAAAATCACCCGCTGGAAAAACATCAAGATGCAGGATTTCGGGTTCAAACGCGCCCGGAACAAGCCGGATAAAATGGCGAAAGACCTGCACAAGCGTATCCGCAAATCCATGGGCAAAGACTACGATCTGAAAGATTTCACCCCGCCCTATGATCCGTGGGACCAGCGGCTGTGTCTTGTGCCGGATGATGATTTGTTCGAAGCGATGAAATCGGGCAAGGCCGATGTTGTTACCGCCAAGATCAAGCGCTTTGTCAAAGGCGGGATAGAGCTGGATAACGGCCAGACACTGGACGCGGATATCATCGTCACCGCGACCGGCCTGAAGCTGGCTGTGTGCGGCAAGATCGACATCAGCCAGAACGGCGAGAAAGTCGATTTTGCACAGCGGTTCTACTACAAAGGCTGCATGTTCTCGAACCTGCCCAATCTTGCGGTGGTGTTCGGCTATCTCAATGCCAGCTGGACTCTGCGTGCAGACGTCAATTCGGATTATATCTGCCGCGTGCTGAACACGATGCAGCAGAAGGGTAGCGACATCGCTGTTGCCGTTCTGCCTGATAATCACGGGCTTGAAGAGGATGATATTTTCGACTTCTCCAGCGGCTATATCCAGCGCAGCAAGCATATCATGCCCAAGAATGCGGTCAGCTATCCGTGGCGGCTCAATCAGGAATATATCTCCGACCGCAAGATCATGCAGGAAGGCCCGGTCGAAGACGGTTTGCTGTCGTTCCGCAAGGCAGGTGCCAATGCGACCAAACCGGAAGAACAGCTGGAACCTGCCGAGTAAGGTAACTGTGTGCTTCACGGGCGATGCACTTTGCCGTAACACGCGCGCATGAGTGAGAAAATCTACACCGCCGGGCTCGTTGTAATCGGCGACGAAATCCTGTCCGGCCGCACGCATGACAAGAATATCGCGCAAGTGGCGAGCTGGCTGCAGGTTCAAGGCATCCGGCTCGACGAAGTCCGCGTGGTTGCCGACGTGCAGGACCGCATCGTCGAAGCGGTCAACGCCTTGCGGGCGCGCAACGATTATCTGTTCACAACCGGTGGTATCGGCCCGACCCATGACGACATCACCGTGGATGCGATGGCCGCAGCGTTGGGCGTCGATGTCATCATCCACCCGACCGCTCGTGCGATCCTTGAGAAATATTACGCTGACAAAGGCGGCCTCAACGAAGGCCGTTTGCGGATGGCCCGCACTCCCGACGGTGCTGAGCTTATTCCCAACCGCAAATCGGGCGCACCGGGTATCAAAATCGGCAATATCTTCATGATGGCCGGCGTTCCGCACATTACCGCCGGGATGCTGGACGCGCTTACCGGCACGCTGGAAGGCGGCGCTCCGCTGCTGAGCGAAACGATTGGCGGCTGGATCCCGGAAAGCGAAGTGTCAGACTTGCTGCGCGAGACTGAGCAAGCGCACGAAAACTGCCAGATCGGCAGCTATCCTTTCTTCCGCGAAGGCAAAGTCGGATCCAATTTCGTGATACGCTCCACCAACGCAGAAGACCTACAAAGCTGTGTCGACACATTGTGTGACGGACTTGGTACGCACGGCTTCGATTTCACCCCCGGCGGAATTTGACCCATGCGCAAAACGATCTTTGCTCTGGCCCTGCTCGCATCGCTGCCCGGATGCGCCACCGTGTTCGACAAGCATCCGGTCGGCAACGCTGCTGTGCCAGAGCCGGCCAAGACCGTCGATATCCAGAGATACCTCGGCAAATGGTACGAAATCGCCCGGTATGAACAAGGCTTCCAGAAAGATTGTGAAGGCGTAACCGCAACTTATTCCATGCGCGATGATGGCAAGATCAGCGTTCTGAACACCTGCCGCAAACCCGATGGAAAGCTGAGCGATGCCAAGGGCCGCGCCAAGATTGTCGGAGAAGGCAATGGCGCGAAATTGAAAGTCAGTTTCTTCGGCCCGTTCTATGGTAATTACTGGGTGCTAGACCGGGCCGATGACTATTCATGGGCCATCGTCGGCGAGCCCGATGGCCGGTATTTGTGGATCCTGTCGCGGACCCCCGATCTGACAGTTCAAGAAGTAGCAGCGCTCTACGCCAAGGCGGCTGCACTGGGGTACGACACATCCTATTTGCGCCGCACCAAGCATCCGTAGTCAGCGTACGAAAATCTGCTCCTCGACATTGTCGAGCAGGAACTTCGCACCCGCTTCGGACAGGTGATCATCATCGCGGTACAGCAGAATATCATCTCGGCGCACGCGGCACCGTACATCACACAAAACCGACGCGGTATCGATCAGCGTGGCACCGCTTTTCCTCGCAAGCCGGGCAAGAATAGCATCTGCTTTCGCCTGGCGTTCGCGGACATCCGCAAGCAAAGGCCCCGGCGGCATTTCCAGCCCCCCATATTCGGCAATCAGCAGTTTTTCCGGCGGGTTCCAGCCAAGCTCGGGAACTCCCGACAAGATCACGACATTGTGGCCCGCTTCATCCAATGCCGAAAGAAGATCCTCAAGCCCCGCCTCCAACAACTGATGTGATGCATCGCCATAACGCTGAACCTTCTCGTTCGCGGGAACCAGATTTGCAAGACCACCAGACTCGCCCTTCGCGCGCGTGCCCTCGGCCCAGAACGGCCAGCGTGCCATCAAGACCACGGTTTGCGGTACGGCTTTGGCCCGAAGGTATTCCAGCACGCGCATGTTAAATTCGCTGCACCCTTGGGTTGCCCTGCCACTGGGGCGGTTGATGCCAAGAATCGGGCCGCATCCGGACTTGGTCGCAATGGCCGCAGATATGTCGTTTCGTTTCGCTACTTCGGCGAATGCCGGGAGCAGTGCCCGGGCATGGGAATCTCCCCATACCAACATCGGAGGCGATGTAGTCGATGCAGGCGCGTTTAAGACACACACGGGCGCTGCATCTTGGGCTTGGGAGTTTTTGAAACACCGCGTCACAATCTTAGCCGGTGTCTTTGCAGCGAAGTAAGCGGCTTTGCTTTGCGGTGATCTGCTCCAGAACCCGTCTTTGACGGCAACAGTCGCAGCCACACAGCAGGTTGCGATCGCAACCACTGCCGCTGCGCCGAATACTTTCTTTCTGTCCTCCGACTGCCTGTGGCCCCTACGGAATGGTTGCTCAACAAACCGATAGCTCAGCCATGCCAGAACAAAGCCTGTTGCCACTGCAATGAGTGCAAAACGCAGATCGATGCCAATGCCGACAGTATAATTGCGCGCCACAACCAGCAGCGGCCAGTGCCACAGATAGAGCGAATAGGATATCAGGCCTATGCCGACCATCGGCGGCAAGCTGAGCACCCGTCCGACCCATGTCTGGTGCTCGCGGTGGACCCAGATCAGGATGGCCGATCCCAACACGGGCAATAGTGCCGCGACACCCGGAAATGCTGTGGTTTTGTCGTACACCAGTACTGCGAACACGATCGCGCCAATCCCGGCTAGGGCAAGTATCTGCGCGACCCATGCCTTGCGGATCGAAGGGGCCACGCCGAGCGCCAACAGAGCACCGATCCCCAATTCCCAAGCCCGCGTCGGCAGCGCGTAAAAGTTTGCCACGGGGTGGAAATGCGTTGCGTATGCCGACAGGGCGAAAGACCCTGCTACACCGGCAATCATCACCGGTTTCAACAGCTTCGGAATTCTGGAAAGCAGCAGCATCAGCAGCAGAGGGATGACGATATAGAACTGCTCTTCCACACCCAGCGACCAGGTGTGCAGCAGCGGCTCAAGCTCCGCATCGCTGGCAAAGTAATCCCCGGTAATCCGCTGGAAATAGATGTTGGACACGAAGAAGGTCGCGGCGATCGCCGACCAGCCCAAAGTCTCGTATTGCGGCGGCGGCAGCAGGAACCAGCCACCGATCAGGCAGACTGCCATCATCACGAACAGGGCAGGCAATATGCGCCGCACGCGCCGTTCGTAAAAGCCTGCCAGAGAGAAACGGTTTTCACCAATCTCTCGGGCGATGATACCGGTGATCAGATAGCCGGAAATGACGAAGAAGATATCGACGCCGACAAAGCCGCCGCTGAACCACGCGAAATCGGCATGAGCCAGCACAACGGCAAGCACCGCAACTGCCCGCAGCCCGTCAATATCGCGGCGGTATTCCATGCGTTTGTTGTCCCCCCCTTAATGCGCCAACCGTAGCGCAGCATCAGGCCAACCGAAACGAAAAAGGCCGGCAAGGTTACCCCTGCCGGCCTCTATCTTATTTCCGCCCGTTAAGGGCAGCGAAATTCGCAAAACGCTTAGGCGCCCTCGATTTCCGCAAGGTCGATCTTGAGACCGGGGCCCATGGTCGAGGTCAGCGTGACCTTCTTCACATATTTGCCCTTCGAGCCCGACGGCTTGGCTTTCACAACAGCCTGAGTCAGTGCTTCGAAGTTGGTCTTCAGATCAGCGTCCTTGAACGACATCTTGCCGATGCCGGTGTGGACGATACCCATTTTCTCGACGCGGTATTCGACCTGGCCGCCTTTGGCGTCCTTAACAGCCTGTTCCACATTCGGAGTGACGGTACCCAGCTTCGGGTTAGGCATCAGACCCTTAGGGCCCAGAACCTTACCGAGGCGGCCGACAACACCCATCATGTCAGGGGTTGCGATCACGCGGTCATAATCGAGATTACCGGCCTGCATATCTTCCATCAGGTCTTCGGCGCCAACCTTGTCGGCCCCTGCGGCTGTCGCCTTGTCGGCGTTGTCGCCTTTGGCGAACACAGCGACCTTGACGTTTTTGCCGGTACCCGAAGGCAGAGCAACCATGCCGCGAACCATCTGGTCAGCGTGGCGCGGATCAACACCGAGGTTCATTGCGACTTCGACGGTTTCGTCGAACTTCTTGCTGGCATGTTCGCGCAGAGCGGCGAATGCCTCGTCCACGGTGTACAGCTTTTCGCGGTCCATTTCGGCGCGGACTTTTTGTGCTTTTGTCAGTTTAGCCATCGGATCAGCCCTCCACCACTTCGAGGCCCATCGAACGCACGGAGCCTTCGATGATTTTCATGGCCTGATCGATATCGTTCGCATTGAGGTCAGCCATTTTGGCTTCCGCAATTTCTTTTACCTGGCTCTGCTTGATCGAACCGGCGACAACCTTGCCTGGCTCGCTGGAGCCGGACTTAAGCTTGGCAGCTTTCTTGATCATGTAGCTGGCTGGCGGGCTTTTGAATGTGAAGCTGAACGAACGGTCCGCATAAACGGTGATCGTTGTCGGGATCGGAGCGTTCTTCTCAAGGTCCTGCGTGGCAGCGTTAAACGCCTTACAGAATTCCATGATGTTGACGCCGCGCTGACCCAGTGCCGGGCCGATAGGCGGGGACGGGTTCGCAGTGCCAGCAGGCACTTGCAGCTTGATATAGCCTTCAATTTTCTTGGCCACGATGGCCTCCTTTCACACTGTCGAACCATCGCACTGCGAGAGCACGATTGGATGGTTCTCATGTTAAGTGGTCAAACGGTGCATTAGCACCTCCCACGCGAGTTCCCTTCAAGGGAGCGGCGCTGATAGCGATTTGCGGGAATAATGCAAGCGATTCGCCGCTCTTCGATCAACCCAAACCAGAAAGCATTCGTGGCTTACAGCTTGTTAAGGCGCTTCAGGCAATTTATAAGCGTAGCCAATGTTTTAGGGGATTTCACAATGCGCATCGTGGTTCAGGTTCGCGAACTGGTATCGAGCAATGTCACAGCCATGGTCGAAAAAGCATCAGATCCGGCCAAAATGCTGCGGCTGCTACGGCGCGAGATCGAGGAAAGCGATATTGCGCTGCACGGTGAAATCACCTCGGTGACCCGCGCAAAGCAACGGGCCGAGGCAAATGCCAAAAAGGCCGCAGAGGATGCCAAAGGCTGGTCTGACAAGGCGAAAGTCGCGATGGATCACGGCCGCGAAGACCTTGCCCGTTCCGCGCTGCTTGCGCGCGAAGATGCGAAGCTTTTGGCAGAGCGCGAGAAGGAAACAGCAAAAGCACTCGGCGCGCAGATTGCCGATGCCAGGGACGCTCTGGAAAAGCTCAAGGCCAAGCTGGACGAAACCAACGCACAGCTGCGC
>JAHDDJ010000474.1 GCA_020629385.1 Erythrobacter sp. | reverse complement strand
TGATGCACATATTGTCGCGGCCTTTGAAGGCGATGCTGCCATCGTCGCGGTAGCAAGCCTGGTCGCCCGTCATCAGCCAGCGTTTGCCGTCTATGGTCGGGAAGGTTTCCGCGTTCTTTGCATCCTCTCCCAGATAGCCGAGCGGCAAGGGGCCGGAGCGCGCAAGAATGCCGTATTCGCCGCTGCCGGACTCAACCTCGCGATGTGCGCCGTTTTCGTCGACAGCGAAAATTTTCGTGTCGCGGCCCGGCATGGGGGCAAAATTGCCGCCGCCGCTGGTGCCCGCTGCGCTTGTGATGGTGACGGCGGTCCCGGCGCTCTCGCTGGATCCCAGCGCATCGACAATCACCATATGCGGGTTGATTGCGATCAGCCGTTCCTTGACGCTCTGGCTGAACACTGCGCCCGAGGATGTGATCATCCGCAGACTGGCGATTGCTTCCGTGCCGTCGCCGCGTTTCTCGAGTGCATCAATAAGCGGCATGGCGAAGGCATCCCCGACGAAGGCCATCGAGCGGGCCTTATGCTGGAAAACCGCATCAACTGCCTGATCTGCGTCAAAACTGGTGGCAGGCAGTGTTGCCAGCGTACCGCCGCGCATCAGGTGGATCATCGCGGCAAATTGCCCGGCGCCGTGCATCAGCGGGCTGAGCAACAGCAAAGGCGCGATGGATGCATCGCTATCCGGCGCGCAAAAACGGGCAATGGCGCAATGTTCTGCGAGGGAGGTGGCGACTTTGGGCGGTTCGCCCATCCCTTGCGGCCAGTGTGAGATCTGGAACGCGTCCCACGCCTCTTCGAATGGCCACATAACCGCCTTGGGCATTCCCGTTGTGCCGCCGGTAGCGGTATAGAACAGCGCCTGCTTGTCGGTGTGAGGAGCAAAATCGGGCGCTATGTCGGCGGAGCAGAGTTCGTCCCATGCCGCATTTCCGTATGTCGCCGGAATGATCGTCTTGAGCGCAGGCGCATCTGCGCTGGCGGCGCGTCCGGCGAATTCCTCTTCGACAAACAGCGCCTTCAGACCAAACCGCGCGAAAATGTCGCCCAGTTCGCCTGCCTTGTAGTGGTAATTGACATTGACCGGGATCAGCCCCGCTTTCACGCTGCCGAAATAGGCGAGTACATATTCTGGCGTGTTGCGCAGCATTTGCCCTGCCGCATCGCCGGGTTGCAAGCCTTTGGCGCGTAAACCGCACGCTATGGCGTCTGTGATCCGATCCAGTTCCTGCCAAGTAATGGTCCTGTCGCCATGGACCAGCGCTGGCCGATCAGCCTCGACAGCAGCGGCAATCGCCTTGACCGCCACACCGAAATTCTCGCCTCTCCAACTCATGCAGAGACCTTACCGCATGGGCGGGTATTTCCAATAGAATTCGAGAGGAGGGAAAAATGGTGCCCAGAGGCAGATTCGAACTGCCGACACCACGATTTTCAATCGTGTGCTC
>JAHDDJ010000071.1 GCA_020629385.1 Erythrobacter sp. | reverse complement strand
GCATGAAAATCCGCCGTCACAAGATCCGCGAACGGTATCAGGAACGGCTGGACGGATTGTACCGGAAATAGAAAGCGGCGCTATTTCGCCTTGTGTTCCTGCTTAACAACATAGCCTTCAGTGTCGACGTGCAGGGTAAGCTGGCTGGGCCTGAACGAAGCAGTCGAGATCCAGCGCATTTCTGTACCATCGGGTCGATCTAGCACTTTATTGGGGTCGCCCAATTTGCGGATGACCGGGCCGATGTGTTTTCCGTTAACATCGCCTAATGCTGCGAACATATCGCGCGGCTGCAACAAACGTCGCCCAGCGATGATCAGCACAACAAGCAATGCTGGAATTGCAAGCCAGTACCAATGTTGAACCACGTCTTTCTCTCCGCAATTTTACAAGATTGCTATTAAGAGCAGAATATTAAACTTCCGTAGAGAGCCTAAACTGGCTCACGCTGCTTCTTTATCGATGAATTCGGGATAGAAGCTGGGTTTCGCATCGCTCCAGCCTGGTGCGGTGGCAGCGGCTTCGCTCAGGCTTTGGAGCAGCATTTTGCGGCGCTCGGGGCGAATTTGCGGCAAGGCAGCGGCAGCGCAAAATGCGCTTGGCAGCCAAGGCCGGGCATCGGGGCCGAGCAAGCGTTCATAAAGAAAGCGGAACGACGAAAAACAGCTCAGACGTTCCTGCGCCAGATCGAACGCAGCAACGCGAGTGAGCTTGCCGATGAAAATTTCGATTGCGTCAAATCCGGTAGCGCAGGGGATGCTTTCGCGCAGCGCTTTCAATTCCTGATAGGTCACATACTGGCTGCGGATCGCCGCGTTTTCCGCTGCATCGCGGGCCCACAGCTTGAAGGCATCCTGACGGCCCAGCCCGATATCGAGGCTGCGCTTGATATAACGCTGCTCTGCCGCATCAAAACCGGCAAATTCGCGCATCTCCGCGATGCTGAGTGAAGCTGTATTCGTGGTCGCCATGGCGAAATTCCCCTGTTGCAGGGACACATTCGCCGCACATGGTTAATTTTGCGTTAGCTATACGCGCTAAATAAGCCCTGCCAGCGGCGAACTGGGATCGGCATATTTGCGCGTTGCCATCCGGCCCGAGAGATAGGCGTGGCGTCCGGCTTCCACTGCCAGCTTCATCGCCTGGGCCATCCGGATCGGATCCTTGGCCTCGGCGATAGCGGTGTTCATCAAAACGCCATCGCAGCCGAGCTCCATCGCAACAGCTGCGTCGGAGGCGGTCCCGACACCTGCATCGACCAGCACGGGCACTTTTGCACCTTCCACAATCAGCCGGATCGTCACACGGTTCTGGATGCCCAAGCCGGAGCCTATGGGTGCGCCCAGCGGCATGATCGCTACCGCACCGGCCTCTTCCAATTGCTTCGCGGCGATGGGGTCATCGACGCAATAGACCATCGGATGGAAGCCTTCATTCGCGAGAACCTCGGTCGCTTTGAGCGTTTCGCGCATGTCGGGATAGAGTGTGCGTGCCTCGCCCAGCACTTCCAGCTTGACCAGGTCCCAGCCCCCCGCTTCGCGTGCAAGACGCAGCGTACGAATGGCATCATCGGCGGTGAAACAGCCAGCCGTATTGGGCAAGTATGTGATTTTTTTGGGGTCGATATAGTCTGTCAGCATCGGCGCCTTGGGATCGGACACATTGACGCGGCGCACGGCCACTGTAACGATTTCCGCGCCCGATGCTTCCAATGCAGCAGCGTTCTGCTGAAAATCCTTATATTTGCCCGTGCCGACAATCAGCCTGGAAGTGAAGCGGCGCCCGGCGACTTCCCAGCCATCATCATCTGTCTGATGATCTCCGCCGCCCACAAAATGGACGATTTCCAACACGTCACCATCCACCAACAGAGCGTCTTCCAACGTTGAACGGGCGACAATCTCGGCATTACGCTCAACTGCGACTTTGGCCGGGTCCAGCTCCAGCTCGCGTACAAGATCGGCAATGGTTCGCGCTGAAGTGCGACGAACATCTCCGTTCAAAGTGATCGAAATGGCGGCAGTTGTAGAAGCTTGGGTCATGCCAAGCCAGATAACGCTCAGCGCGATTCAGGCAAGTGCGATCGCAAATTGAGGATGTGGCCAATCGACACCAGCGTCACCCCGATCACAGTCAGAACCACTTCGTGCATACCGTGTGGTACGGCCAATGCGCCGCCCATGAAGGTCAATCCCATCATCGCAACGACGAAAGGTGCAGCCTTGCGGTGCTGCAGCGCGCCCCAACCGATGGCAACGGCCGCGATGACCAGTGCGATTGCCAGACCTATCCGGTGAATTTCCGGTGCGAGCAAGAACTCGCCGCCGATTCCCAAAGCGGAAACGATCAGGATCGAGAGAATACAATGCGCGGCGCATAGTCCCGAAAGAACAATCCCGGCGCGATCTAGCCGGGCACGAATCAAGGAAAGCGGGTTGCGCATGCAAGGCCTAACTATGAGACAATGTAACATTTCGCAAGGGTCGTTGCAGATATTCGTCTTGCGAAAAGGTTCGCTCCACAGCATTGGAGCGCCATGACAACACAAATACTCAAGCGCGATGCGAGCGGCGAAGGAATCGCTGCCACGGGCCGTCCTTTGCTGCTTGCCAAATGGCTCTTCGCCGTTGCGGGTGTGATTGTGGTTATGGTGATCGTGGGCGGCATCACACGCCTGACCGAATCGGGGCTATCCATCACCGAATGGAAGCCTGTCACTGGAGCAATACCTCCGCTGAACGAAGAACAATGGCAGGCCGAATTCGACGCCTATAAGCAAATCGGCGAATACCAGAAGATCAACGGCCCTGCCGGAATGACGCTGGATGACTACAAATTCATCTATTTCTGGGAATGGTTCCACCGCCAGCTGGGCCGGTTTATTGGCCTTGTCTACGCTCTGCCGCTGCTGTGGTTCTGGGTGAAAGGATATATTCCTGCCGGTTATAAGCTGCGCCTTCTCGCTCTACTTGCTTTGGGTGCACTTCAGGGGACCTTTGGCTGGTATATGGTCCGCTCCGGCCTTTCGACCGAAGTGACCGATGTCAGCCATTTCTGGCTGTCGATCCACTTGCTGACAGCCTTGTTTACGCTTGGCGGGCTGGTGTGGACGGCGCTGGATTTGCGGCGTTTGGCCGATATCCCCGGGGCGCAAGCGGCAAAATTTACCGGTCTTGCTTGGGTTGTCAGCATCATTCTGTTCATCCAGCTTTTGCTCGGAGCATGGGTTGCCGGGCTCAATGCCGGACTTGCATCGGATAGCTGGCCGCTGATGCAAGGACGTCTGGTTCCGGAATTCGATCTGTCGAAAGGATGGTTCTGGGCGCTGACGCATGATCCGTTTCTGCTGCATTTCCTCCATCGCTGGTGGGCCTGGATAGCTGTTGCCGCTTTGGTTGTATTGGCACGCAAAACAAGACCGTTTGACAGACGCGCATCAATCGCGATCCACTCAGCTTTCGGCATCCAGATCATTCTGGGAATCGCTACTGTCTGGACAGGCGTGAACCTGTGGGTTGCAACGGCGCACCAAGGTGTGGGCGCGTTGTTGGTCGCAGCGACTGCCTGGGGGATGCATCTGATCGGTAGGCGCGCATGACCGCGCTCATCTGGTCTGTCTTCGGCACCCCGGACGAGGCGCGCGAGATCGCGCGTAGCTTGCTCAAAGAAAAGCTTATCGGATGCGCGAACATAGTTGGCGGAATTGAATCGCTCTTCGTCTGGAATGGCGCCATCGATCAGGCCAAGGAATGCGGCTGTCTGTTTAAAACTGACGCAAAGCTACTCAAAGCGGCAACAAATAGGCTCGAACAATTGCATCCTTACGAAACTCCCGCCATTCTCGGCTGGACGTGTGATGAGGCTGGAGACGCAACGCGAACTTGGCTTGAGGAGCTGGCAGGCAATCGAACTTCACAAGAGCATAAGCAGGCGTGACGCTGTAAAACATGCGGCAGCGATATTGGTTGCAGGCATGGTTGCACGGCCTGGTCCTGTACGTGCAGCCTATCCCGCCATGGTTTTCTCCCCGCCAGAAAGCCCGATGGTTTTCACTCGGCGTTTGACGCGGGAGCTGAGCGACGGAGAGAAAATCATCGTCGAGCGTGCATGGCAAATCCGCTTTCTTCGCGAACAAGGCTTCATTGTCAGCGGGTCGCAAGTATCCGTCGATGTGGAGGCGCCCGAGAAATTGGCAGCTTTGAAACGCATGGAGGAAGCAAAAATCGAGCGAGGCCTGTTCCCGCTTCGACTCAGTGACAACGGCACGATAACGGACAACAGGGCACCCAGTCACCAGCAAGCCGTGCAAGACGCCATCGAGTTTGCAAAACGCCGTGTCGAGGATCTGGGTGCAAGCGCAGCAGCCTATGATGCAAAACGATTTCTGGCTGCAATTCAGAACGCCACGGCCGAACATATGAGCCGATTGCCGCGTGACCTGTTTGCCCCGCAGCAGCTTAATGCCAGCGAAGAGCAGGACATCACCCTTCCGAACGGAGATACAGGATCGGTGCGCATCAGTTTCACCGCTGAAATATCCGGAAAATTCGGGCTGCTGGAACGGGCAGAACGCACTGTAACGACTACACTTGGCGAGGAATCAAGAGCATCTGGAGTTCAATGGACGCTCGTTGCTGTCTGACGAATATGGGCACCTCAAGCGTTGCGGTATTATTTTACCTCTCTTGAAACCCCCGGTTTTGCTTGACTTTCGGACCCTAAACGCAGAAATGGCGCGCTCTTCGCGATATCCGGGCTTTCGGATTCGCGGGATTTCGCTGCGATCACGCAGCTCACAGATTTAGGAACGGAACAGCCCATGAAGGCTCTCAGCAAAGTCACCCGGTCGGTCAAACCGGCCGAGGTCGAAAAGAAATGGCATCTGATTGACGCCGACGGCCTCGTCGTTGGTCGTCTCGCTGCTATCGTCGCCAACATCCTGCGCGGCAAGCACAAGCCAAGCTACACACCGCATGTCGATTGCGGTGACCATGTTGTTATCATCAATGCCGACAAGGTGAAATTCACCGGCAACAAGATGAGCAATAAAATCTATTACAAGCACACCGGCCACCCCGGCGGCATCAAGGAAACCACGCCCGAGAAGGTTCTCGAAGGCCGTTTCCCCGAGCGTGTGCTTGAAAAAGCCATCCAGCGCATGATCCCGCGCGGTCCGCTTGGCCGTGACCAGATGCGTGCCCTGCACCTCTATGCCGGCACCGAGCACCCCCATGACGGCAACAAGCCCGAAGTGCTCGACGTTGCCTCGATGAACCGTAAGAACAAGGCGTCTTAATCATGGCTGACGAAAAGAACACCGTCTCCGATCTCGCAGATCTGAAAGACATCGCCGCTGACGCACCTGCAGCAGACGCTGCAACTGCCGAAAATGTTGTCGTTGAAACCATGCCGCTGCGCGAGCAGGAAATCGACGATCTGGGCCGCGCCTATGCAACCGGTCGTCGTAAAGACGCAAAAGCCCGCGTCTGGCTGAAGCCCGGCACCGGCAAGATCACCGTAAACGGCCGCGATCAGGAAGTGTATTTCGCACGTCCTACGCTGCGTCTGGTGATCAACCAGCCTTTCACCATCACCGAGCGTGAAGGCCAGTACGACATCATCGCAACCGTTCGCGGTGGCGGTCTTTCCGGTCAGGCCGGCGCGGTCAAGCACGGCATCAGCCAGGCGCTGACCAAATACGAACCCGCGCTTCGCTCGACGGTGAAAGCGGCAGGCTTCCTGACCCGCGACAGCCGTGTGGTGGAACGTAAGAAATACGGTCGTGCGAAAGCCCGTCGTAGCTTCCAGTTCTCGAAGCGCTGATATTCACATTTCCCGGCGTTTATACGCCGCAGGATTATACAAAGAGGCGGTCCGGAAACGGGCCGCCTTTTTTATTCCGGCGAAACGGTCAGACGGTTTCGAACTCGCGCTTCTCGACGCTTAAACCCTGATCCGGCGAATACATCACCACATTATAGCTAGGCTTCGCGCCGCGCAGCCTGGTCGACAATGTGCCTGCGCCGATCATCCGGACAGATCTGTTACCCGAAGCCCGCTCTATCTCGAACGGCACGTGGACGTGGCCCGTAAGGATGGCTTGCGCTCCGGCCTCGGCCAGCTGTGCGAAAGCATTGTCACCGCCGATGGTCGGATTCTTGCCGCCTTCCACGGCGGGCACCAGCGGATGATGCGCGGTGACGATCTTGTACCGCGTATCTGAACGCAGAGCCTTCAACGCTTCGACAGTCTGCGCCAGCGCCTCACGGCGGACATAGCCATCCGACCAGGGAAAGCGCGGTTGCGCCCGTACGGTCGTCTTCAACGGAACGATAACCAGATGTTCCAGCGCGATACCCTTGCCAACGGCATCCTGCAATTTGCCATACCTTTTGTACGGCTGGGTGAAGCGCTCCCACAAATTATAGTATGGCATGTCATGATTGCCCGGCTCCAGCACAATGGGTGTCTGGAGACTGGCGAAAAAATCACGTGCGGCTTCGAATTGTTTGTGCGTTGCGCGCTGCGTCAGATCGCCTGTACAAATAACAAGATCGGGCTGCTCATCCCGCACAGCCTTTGTAAACCAATCGAGCGCTGCCGGATTTTCAACGCCGAAATGGACGTCGCTGACATGAAACAGGCGGTGCGGCTTTCCCATGCAAAGCGCCAAACTATGTTGCGCTCGTCCGCGCAACCTTTTTCATATGTGTCGCGACCGGCTCAGACCCGGCCTTTGAGGATAAGCCAGCCGGAGATTCCGTTGAGCATGCTGTAAAACAGATAGCCCCAGGCAAGGTTCGGCCAGCCATTCGCGACGAGCAGCATGGCCGCGAGAAGGACGAGAAATTCCATGGCCAAGGCAATTTTCCGCCCCCGCTCGGTCGCGAACCATGGAACCTGCGCCAACATCGGGTGACCGCTTTCGATAACCGCCCTGTGCAGCGCGAAATTGGCAACGCCGAGGATGAAAATGAAGAAAATGGCCATACGGCAATTCTGCCCGAACGCCGGTCGATTGCCAAGCGCCGTTCGTCCGCCAAAGCGCACCGCCGGTCTGTTGCCACCCCCATCCGTCGAGCCGTTGAGGGTCTCAATCGACACTGTGCTGCATCGCTCACACACCTGCCCTATTCCAACACTTGCGACGCGCCTCTCACCCCCCTTCTCAGGAGAGGCCCGCAAAGGAGGAAGACATGAAAAAGTCATTTATCGCACTCGCAGCCATCAGCGCAGCATTGGCTACCACCCCCGTTTCCGCGAACAACATCAAGATCGAGTATCGCGATCTCAATCTGGCGACCGCTGAAGGTCAGGCCGCTCTGGAAAACCGTGTTACCCGGGCCGCCAAAAAGGTGTGCGGCTATAACGATCTGCGCACAGGAACGCGCGGCGCTACCCGCGACATGCGCCGCTGCCTTGTCCAAGCCAAGAAAACCGCAAAGGCCCAAGTGGCATCGGTGGTTGAAGACAACCGCTTGGGCGGCTGACCAGCAAGCAAAATTGAAACCCAGTCGTTGATGCGCACCCCTAACAACTGCGCATCAACTTGACCCAGGCCGGTTCAGTCCCCCGGTCTGGGTCTTTTTTTGGTTGTGTTGGGGGGAGGACAAATACCCGCCTCAGCGGCCTGCCATCGCCTTTACTTTTGGCAAATATGTCCGGCCGATGCGCAAGGCCTCACCGTCTTCCAGCTCGACCGACCACACACCCAAGCCATCATGACGTAGTCCCCGGATCGAATCGCGGCGCAGGATAGTAGAGCGATGAATCCGGATGAATTCTGACGGATCAAGCCGCTTTTCGAGCCCGGCAATAGTCTGGAGCAGCAGATAAGTGCGTTCGCCAACATGCAAGCGGACATAGTCACGTTCCGCATCGATCCGGCTGACTTGCGCTACTTCGATCCGCAGCAATTCGCTGCGATGCGGAACCCACAATTCTTCGAGCCAGTCGCTACCTTTGGCGTCGCGCTCGCCTCTCCGGTTCAGCGCGCGGTCAATAGCCCGTTCCAGCCGGTCGGTGGCGACTGGCTTCAACACATAATCGACTGCATCAAGATCGAATGCCTCGACTGCAAAATGGTCATGTGCGGTGACAAATATGACTGCAGGGCGCTCTGAGTCAGTTGCATCCTGCTCCGCTAATTTACGGGCTACAGACAGCCCGTCCACTTCGGGCATGGTCATATCGAGCAGCACAAGATCAGGCTTGAGAGCCTCGATCAGACGTAAGGCCGCCGAGCCATCGCTAGCAGTTCCCACGACATTGAGGCTTTTGATTTTCGCGCAGATCACCTGCATCCGCTCCACTGCCAATGGCTCGTCATCGACGATCAAAGTGCGCAGCGTCGTGTCGGTCTCTTTGTCAGCCATCTTCCATCACCCCTGTAGCCGAAGTGGGAGGCGGATTTCGGTGCAGTAACCCGTCTCGGTTGGCCCCGCAGTGATTGTGGCATCATCGCCAAAACGCGCTTTCAACCGGTCGCGGACATTGGCCAGGCCAATACCAAAGCCGTGTTCGGCAATGTCGTTGGCCCCCGGCCCGTCATCGCTGACACGGATTGCCAGCCGCCCGAAATCTTCACGCGCATCAATGGTGATCGTAACCGGGCGAGTCAGCGGTGCTACCGCATATTTCACCGAGTTCTCGATCAGCGGCTGAAGAATCATGCCCGGCACGCGCGCGGTTGCCAGTTCATCAGGCAGGTTAATTTCGCTCACCAGCCGCTCGGGGAAACGGATCGCCTCGATTTCCAGATAATGCTTTTGCAGCGCCACTTCGTCCGCAAGATCGACATCGGCCGTGGTCTCGTCCGCCAGAGAATGCCGGTAAAAGCTGGACAGCGTCTGGATCATATTCTCGGCCCGATCAGTCTTGCCGGTCATCACCAGCGCGCTGAGTGAATTCAGCGAATTGAACAGGAAATGCGGGTTCACCTGATAACGCAAGGAACGCAATTCCGCCTCTTTCGCCT
>JAHDDJ010000070.1 GCA_020629385.1 Erythrobacter sp. | reverse complement strand
GTGCCCGGGGCCGGACTTGAACCGGCACGGTATTTCTACCGAGGGATTTTAAGTCTAATCGGCAAGCCCACAGAACGGGCTTTGTGCGCATTTCATACCCCTAAACTTCAGCATTGCAGCCCTATTCTGGCGCGGCTTTCGGGGTGCGTACCCCTAAATAATATCAGCTTCCAAACAGCCAAAACCCACTCATGCCAAACCGGTATCCAGAGGCCGCCTACTCAACCCCAGGTAACACTATGACTGATCTATCCACCCTAAACAACGCCCTATTCGCTCAGCTAACCAAGCTCGAAAACGCCACTGGTGACGAACTAAAACGGGAAATGGAACGCGCCAAAGTTATAACCGATGTGGGAAAAACCATCATCCAAAACGGCCAGTTGGTGATGGAAGCGCAGAAATACCAAAACGAGTACACAGCCGTTAAGCCATCTGGCTTGCCGAAACTTTTAACGGGACAGGATAATGAAGGGTAGAGCAATCCAGTACACCGATGAACAGGTTGAATGGTGCCGCATAAATCGCGTTAAGCACGCCGCTCAGCCGTTTACTGACGCGTTTAATGCTCAATTCGGCACTTAGCGTAAAGAAATCGAATTTATTGGCTCTGTGCAAGCGCATGGGCTTCTATACGGGGCGCAAAGGTTCAGAGATAGCAACGGTATGGAACAAAGGCACCAAGGGCCTGACAAGCGCCAACAGCACTTCATTCGCCAGAGGCAACAAGTCTCATAATCGCCGACCCGTGGGCTCAATTAGATTGACGACCACAAAGATGTCAGGCGGCAAAGTCATCGAGCAAGGCCAGTGGTACGTCAAACTGGCAGAGCCGAAAGTATGGAAGCGAATCGCAGCACTCGCATGGGAAGCCTACAACGGCCCGATACCGGCTGGCATGGTGCTCGTTAGCATCGACCAAGACCCACTCAACTGCTGCGACCCAACGAACTATGAGCTGTTAACCCGTGCTGAATTGGTTGCGCTCAACCATCGTTCAGGGATTAAGTACAGCGATGCGCCGGTGTCTCAGCGAAGAACTTTGATTGCTATGGCTCGGGTTCGGGCTAAGTTGGGTAAGTTGAAGCCAGCAGCATGACCAACCCGCACGGAGATTCCCAATGCCACGAAACATAAGTTTCAGCATGACAACCCCTCAATTCATTGACGGCAGCAAAACCGTTACCCGTCGCATGGGTTGGAAGTTTTTGAAGCCAGGCGACGTTCTGTGCGCAGTAGAAAAAGGCATGGGGCTCAAAAAGGGCGAGAAGGTCAAGCGACTTGGGCACATCAAAATCGAATGCGTTGACTTCGAGCGAATTTGCGATATCGACCAAGCCGATGTTGTGGCAGTTCTGATATTACTACCTATGAGGCTCGTGAAGTCGCCAAGGCATATCATGAACACATGATGCGCCTACGTCCGGCCGATGAATGGCACGATGATCTAGGCCATGTTCTGTGGTTCCGAGTTCCAATTGAAGAACCGCCGCACGTTGGATCGCCGCTTGATGTGGGATGGGATACCGAACCCGTTTTTATCCTGGCTAACGGCGAAACGAACGCGGAATACTACACGCACTTTCAAGTGATTCAGGTGCCTGAATGATTAAGCACGACGAAGACTATCTAAAAATGCGCATGAGAGCAGTTGCGCCGTCATGTCTCGCGCATGAACCCCAAGCCTCTATTCTTGCCAAACACTACGCCGAGCACCTAACCCGCTGGCGATCCGTTGCTGATGGGGAGTTGCCTGAAGATGGGCAAGTGGTTGATATAATTTGGAGGGGGATGCGCTTTGCAGATTTAACCTTCCGAAAGCATAATGATGGTTGTTATTTCGATAGCGATGATAACGGGCCAGGTTATACGCTTGAGTTAGCTACCCACTGGAAGTCAATCGAACTACCGGAGATTGAATAAAGCTAAACGACCTCATTAATGCAAATCTACTGCATCAACGAACGCGAGATATTACTCTACAGTATTGTGCATTAGACATAAGCACCGAATCGTAGCTGTTTGCAGCAATCTGCCGTTCAGAGAGTTAAAGTGTCTGGCAGCTCTAATTGATTAGCGCTCTCAACCCTTAATAACCAGAATAATAAAAATGCACAAATTGATAAACAGAGAAGAACTGACCAGCCCTCAATCATTTCAAGACATGCTGAGAATTGTTGCCGCCGATTATGAGGACTCGCTTGTAGCAGCAGGCGCAGAGCCTTATAAGGACTACACAGCATTAGACGTTTACAGGCTATCCCAGCCGTTCGCAGTAGAGATATGGAAACGTCGTAAGGATGTTCTGGATTTGCTTTCGCAATAACGCGGCGACTGCGCATAAAATGCCCCGCGCTTGGCAAGGTTTTCTTTGATTTACTGCCATACGTTTACACCTCTTCATTGCATCATTACAGCGCCTTGTGGCGAATACTCAGAAGTATCACCACCCCGAAAACTGTTAAAGATAATGCCTTCGTGGCAGAAGTAGCCTTGCTCGCACCCAAAATTAGATAATTTGACCATCGCATTGATACTTAGCTAAAATTGGGTGAATTGAGGTAACGATGATACGGTTTATATAACGACCTGATAAAGTTGCTGATTATGCAAATCGATAAAGAAGCACAAAACCGGCTATTCGAGCAACTGCAACAACAGATCAGATTTTTAAGAGATTCATGCGGCCTATACGACCAGGGTAGACATGAAGAAGCAATACGCATCGCTACCTGCCTGCGCGTATTAATTCATCAAACTCCACGTTCCACTTCTCTGCTAGCACATTTGGACATGCAAGATATTCGCTTAGTTTCAACAGTTTCACTGGAGCGGTTTTCAACACCTCCGTTTTTTTTCGACGGATTATGTATGAGCACAAACAATTCGTTTCTAGTACCAAAGCTCGCGGCAGGTGGTCAACGTTTTAGTCTTACCCTTGAAGAGTGGTGGAATCAAGTCGTGATGTATATAGACGGCGAGTCTTTGACGAGAAAAGAGATAGTTTTAACTGCGGCAAATAAAGATGGTGGCGCACACGTCGACGAAGTTTTGCCGGAAAACTATCACCGGTTGTCGGATGGTTTTTTTATAGCAATTTCACAGGACGGTTCTGTAACCAACTTTCGAGGTCATCATTTATCGTGTTTACGGCAAATCGGGTACGAATTTTTGACTAGCCCATCGACTTCATTAATAGATGTGTCTTAAGCAAAAAACAGAAAATTCTGACACAAAAAGTCGGTAAGGTGGAAATAACCCACCGGCACAATCGCGAGCCCCGGCTATCGTCAGGGGCGTGGTGGGTAATCTGACAACACTATTCTGTGGAGTACACCACTATGAAAATATCTAATCGCTTTACCACTGCACTGTTGTGGCTGTTCGCGGCATGGAATCTGGTTGTTTCGATCGCTCTCGCTGATGGAGACCTGCAAGGAGGTGGCGGTGGCCCTCAGGCTCTAAAAAATGCTGTGGCCGCTATGGAGGAGCTTTCGAAAGGCCAAAATATCGTCTTGGATCGGATAGTTGATAGAGACGGAAATCTGTTCGTAATTTCAAAAACTGATGAGCTATTTTTGTCTAAAGATAAAGGTACCTTTGAAGGTGAAGGTGGACCGCAAAAAGCAGATCTAATACTTGATTTTGAAACTAAAGTTGGTGAATCTACTCACTCACTGCGCATTCTGGGAGTCACCAAGCCGAGAGCAGCTTTTCAAGAAATTCCAAACATCAATGCTCCCGAGATCAGCCCCCAACTGGGAAAATTCTCTAACATTCAGAAGGTTCCATCAGGAGGTATCGCAAAAGCTTGCTTAGTCGCTATCTTCCCTGAAAATTGCTCGTGCTCAGAGGAATATGGGCGCCCAGTAGTTAAGTGCCAGTGAACCTAAGCTTCGTTCATTTCTGCCGATCTTTTGAGAAAATCGCTCACACCAAACAACACAGGTCGAAGGTCCTTACTTACGACCTATTGCGATCTCAATAGCCAAGGCATCACTGGGCGTGGTGGGTTAGTGTTCGTAGACACTCACCACACTCGTGCGTTACCCTGCGCCCATCGCCAAAAGCGACACAATGCGGAGTAATGCGACATGACCCACAAGGTTTTCGAACTTGCACATTTAATCCAGCACCTAAACACTGAGCGCGATCAGATCGCTTGCGCCCTGACCTTTGCTGATGGAAACGAAGAAAACGCCGCGCAAATGCTCCACTATGCGCGGCTCGTTTCTCGGTGCGTGTTTAACTAATTAGCCGATTTTGTACGCCATATCGCAATACGCAGGAGGAAAAAATTCGCAGCGCCATTTGTGCAGGAGTTGGCATCTAGTGGACTGGTAAGTTTGCCGCATTTAGGTCGGGCTGCTATCCGAGACATGCTTGATTACGTAGATAGTTCATCCGGTAACAATCCATCTCGACGCCCGCCCTTGCTCTGGTGGGGTGATTTCATTGGAGACGCTGTTAAGTTTAATGCTCCTGGTGTTAAGACGCTCCCCTCCTCAAAATCAACGGAACACACCAAAACCAGAAATCATTTTGAAAGACTTCTTAATTCGATTACGGTATTTAGGTATGGTCTTGGGGTCGACTTGCTTAAGGAAACCGAGCGGGCTTATGCACTGTTGACTGATGAGAAAATCGCGAAAATTGAAAGATTGAGCAACTCCTGAATGATATGGGCAATTCGAGCAACACCGCGATTCTTTCCTATTGTGTAGGTTTTAATGAATTAGTTAGCTTCTCGACGTTTTCGGTTAGTTTGTCAATTCCACTAACGATTGGCGGGTTGTCACCGTGTTTGCTGTCAAGTGTGTCAGAAGCGTTTTTAGATACTATTTCTATAGTTGATTCCAAAAGCATATTCATTAGCTTTGGATCTTCCTGGTTTAACGCTTCCACTTGCTTTTTAAAGTTCTGATATGACTTCGCAGAAGCTTCTTTATGGGCATATTCTTGCTGTAATCGAGCCGCTTCACTTCTACGTTTTGATGCGAAAAGGGCGAGCCATAGCACAGGCAACGCTAATGGAAGTTTGATTAGAAAATTCGAAAGTACGGTGGTGACGTTTGATATATCTATAAGTTTGATATAAAACGCACCTATCTCAGACACCAGTGTAAAACCTGCTAATAATACTAAGCATACGACTGAACCAAAAAATAAACCGGAGTAGTTGGCGATGGGTTTATCGAACGATTCTTTCATTGTGAAGTAAGCGGTGGCCAAGCCAGCACTATTTGCGCCGGGTAGAAGACTCTCTATTTCATCATTTAAAGCTTTATACTTTTCTTCCTGCCGTTCTTTAAATTCGTCCAGCTGTTTCTGGCGAGTAGAAATTTCAGATTTTAAACCTACAGACAATTCACCATCTTCGTTTTCGATCCCGAACACTAAAGCGTGATATTCCTTCAAAGCTACAAGCTTTTTGGTCGTATCGCTCAGCGCGAGTGCGTATTCCGGCCCAATCTGGTCACTCGTTCTGGAGTTAATTGGTCACCGATTCTGAAACTAACTGGGCATCGATTCTGGAATTAATTGGTCATTTTTAGCCTGTCGGCCGGAATGGGTGACCACTTTCCAGAATCACTGACCACTTAATTCCAGAATCCTTCTCAACGCATTGTTTTTAAACCCTTAATTGATACGCTCGCCGTTTTTCCTACAGGGGACGGGTGTGTCACGAACGAGGTTATCAATGCGAAAAATACACACCGTTCTGCGGCTGTTTCACGAGGCCGGTCTGAGCCAGAGAGCGATCAGCCGATCGCTGAACATCGGACATGGCACCGTGGCGAACTATCTGACGCGAGCTGATAAAGCTGGGCTGTCCTGGCCGCTGCCGCCGGAGATTGATGAAAGGGCTTTAGAGCTGATGCTGTTTCCCGGCACCTCCGAGTCGCTAGCTCAGAAAAAATTTGTAGAACCTGACTTTTGCGCTCTTCACATCGATCTCAAAACTACCGGTATGACCAAGCAGTTGGCGTGGGAGGAATACCGACAGACCCATGCTGAGAACGGCTACAGCTACTCCCAATTTTGCCACCGATACCGCAGCTGGCTGGGACGCCAGCGTCGCTCAATGCGCCAAACGCATATCGCTGGTGAAAAGGTATTTGTCGACTATTGCGGTCCCACCGTTCCGGTCGTGAATGCCCACGATGGCACTTTCATTAATGCGCAGATATTTGTCGCTGTCTTAGGTGCGTCTAATTACACCTTTGCCTGCGCACATGCCTCACAAAAAGAATGTGACTGGATTGATGCTCATACCAAAGCTGCAATGTTCTTTGGCGGCTGGGCATCACTCACGGTTCCAGATAACTTAAAGAGCGGTGTGACCAAACCCGATCGCTACGTGCCTGTACTGAACGCGTCTTACGAACAATGGGCTGATCACTACCGCACAGCGATTATTCCTGCACGCCCCTATAAACCCAAAGACAAATCGAAAGCAGAAAACGGTGTGCTGTTGGTCGAGCGATGGATACTGGCTCGCTTACGTAAGCACACGTTTTTCTCTCTCGGCGAACTCAACCAGGCGATCATTGAATTACTGACTGAACTGAATAACCGACCCTTTAAAAAACTACCCGGTTGCCGGCGCTCCCTGTTCGACGACATTGAACGAGCAAAACTCATCCCATTACCGGCACAGCATTACGAATACCAGCACGTGAGAAACGCACGAGTACATATTGATTACCACGTCGAGTACGACAAACATTACTACTCCGTGCCTCATATTCTGGTTGGTGCCCAAGTAGAAGTGAGGGCTTCAACCAGAATAGTGAGTCTGTATCACGGCGGTAAACGAGTCGCTTGCCATACACGCGCCAGTCAAAATCACGGGCATAGCACGCTAAAGGAGCACATGCCCGAATCACACCGGCGGCAGGCAGAGTGGACACCGGAACGCTTTGAACAATGGTCCGCTGATATTGGTGTAGCGACACACAGCATCGTGTGCCACATGTTGAAAGCCAAACGCCATCCACAACAAAGTTATCGATCTGTGCTTGCGCTGATGTCGCTGACTAAGAAATACGACCGGGTACGGCTTGAGAACGCCTGTTCTAGAGCACTGCAACTCGGTTGTCCGACCAGAACCAGTGTTGCATCGATTCTCAAGAAAGGGTTAGACACCTTATCGCTAAAAGAAGAGACCGCACGCAAAGATGCGGACGCGCACCTGCAAGACCACGATAACGTTCGTGGCTCAGGTTATTACCACTAACCGTACTCGAAAAATACGAAATCAATCGACACTGAGGAAAAACATGCAACATACACAACTGATACAACAACTAAAAACCCTACGTGTTCCCGGCATGGTTGAAGCCCTTGAACAACAGCTAGCTCAACCGAGTACCCACAACGGATTAAGTTTTGAAGAGCGTTTGACACTCATGGTGGAGCGAGAAGCCACGTACCGAAGTAATAACAAGGTAACGCGATTACTCAAAGCTGCCAAACTGAAACTGCACGCCTATCCTGAGGATATTGATTACGCTCATCAGAGAGGGCTAGACAAAAGTCAGTTCGCATCGCTTCTCTCAGGTCAGTGGATACAACATCATCAGAACGTACTGATCACAGGCCCCACCGGTTGTGGAAAAACCTACTTAGGCTGTGTACTGGCAACCCAAGCATGCCAACAAGGTTATAGCGTTCGTTACTTCCGCTCATCGCGCTTGCTCGATCAGCTCACCATCGCACACGGCGACGGTAGGTATACAAAGCTCATCAATCAGCTGGCAAAAACCGATCTATTAATCCTTGATGACTGGGGGTTGGAAACACTCTCACTGAGTCAGCGAAACGACGTTCTTGAATTAATGGAGGATCGCCATGGCAGTCGGTCGACGTTAATCACGAGCCAGGTACCCATCCAACAGTGGCATGACGCGATAGGTGACCCAACGTTGGCCGATGCGATCCTAGATCGCTTGCTGCATAACGCCCATCGATTACCGTTGAAAGGAGAATCCATGCGTAAGCAGTTGGCTAAAAACCAAAGTGGTCAGTGATGATGTTAAGCTCAACGCTTGCGCGTTGAGCAGGACGGGTGACCATTTAATTCCGGAACAGCTGACCATTTTGAGCGGAATACGCAGCGAGCGCTATTTGCTCGGCATCATGCTTAGCTTCAGATTCATAGAGTGTGATCCGACTCGAGATTGATTCGTCTGAAGAACCATCCTCACCCAGCAACTCGCCTTTGTATTTTTCAATGTTTTTCGCATTTGTATTGATCTCAGACTCCAGGGCGGCAAGCCTAGTTTTGAGACTCTCAGATTCTGTGTCATCAAAATAACTAGATTCCAAGTCTTTTATTCTTGACGCAGCTTTTTCTGATGTTGTCACGAACTGCTGAGCACGTTTTTCTTCGTCAGCAATTACTTCTAGATTTTTGTTAGCTAAGTCTAGAAAGTTTGTTAGCTGTGACGAAACAGTTTTGGAATATTGAGCGAATCCTTCTATCGCAGCCTTTGCGACATCTCCGCAGTCGGTATGAAACGGCACAAGAACTGACAATAAGCCATCTAGATGTTTGTTGGCGCTGGCTACCCTGGATATATTTGCGTCATCCAAGAAGTCTGAAATGTTTTGTGCGCAGTTCTGGGCTTTAAGTTTCGAGCTGTCCCAAGTACTTTCGGGGACCAACTCGGGATCCAAAGAACCCAACAAGCTTTCAAGGTATGCAACAACTTTCTTCAAACGAGCGAGTTCTTCAATTTCTGTTGTTGCCGTGAACTTATCCAGATCGATATGTTCTGTCAGATCTACAACTGTGCTCCACTGCTTACGGAAATCGTGACTTTCGAAAAGCTCAATCCATCGGCTCATATTGTCTACATTGTGTCTACATCAGTTAGTGATTTCGTAGAAGAAATCTACATAGTATTTGTAACTAGCTGATATTCATGGTGCCCGGGGCCGGACTTGAACCGGCACGGTATTTCTACCGAGGGATTTTAA
>JAHDDJ010000473.1:701-1452 GCA_020629385.1 Erythrobacter sp. | reverse complement strand
CGAACTCCCCGGCCGCATGGTCGACGCCGACGTCCAGCTCCGCCCCTTCTGCTAGTGAAAATGGGGTCAGGTCTAACATAGCAAGAGGTTGGTCAGACCAACGGCGAGAAGCGACGACCTCTTGCTATGTCAGACCTGACCCCATCAGGAGTCGACATGAACACGAACAACTTCCAAGCACCGCGATCATCGAGTCGGGAACGAAGGGCACAGGATTCTGCTCGTCGGTTGATGGTAGACGCCGATCGCAGTCCTTTCGGATGGTGGAAGCTCGCCATGTCTCGAGGCTTCGAGTTCAGCGGAAGGGCCAGGCGGGCCGAGTACTGGTGGTTTACATTTGTGAACCTCGGCTTTCTCGTCGTCTTGCTGCTTCCAATGGTGGTCTTCGAGACCAGAGGTGGACCTGGCTTCGTGATCCCGGCGATTGGCATTGTGCTGTTCGGACTATGCGTTGTGGTTCCTGCGCTGGCTGTGGCTGTGCGAAGGTTGCACGACACGGGTCGAAGCGGCGCATGGATCCTGATCGGGATGATTCCAATCATCAACTACGTCGGCGGGATCGTGCTCGTTGTGTTCTATTGCATGGACGGCGACTCGGGTTCGAACGAGCACGGACCTTCGCCCAAGTACCTCGCGTACCGCCGATCCTGACTCGCTCGGACTTCGGGGCGATCGACTGACTCGTCTGGCCAACCTGTTGCTATGTCAGACTTGACCCCATTAGGCGAGGAAGATGCCGAGGCGGACGGTG
>JAHDDJ010000473.1:0-462 GCA_020629385.1 Erythrobacter sp. | reverse complement strand
GATCGCGACGCCCTTGAGCGGCCCCGAGGTCCCGGAGAATCCGCTCGACGCTCCGGAGACGAACGCCAGCAGCGGTGCGAACCCCGCACGAAGCTTCGACAGATCGAAGCGTTCGGCGATTACCGACGCGACGAACATCGAGATGACCCCGACGGTCACCACGACTTCGGGCGCACGCACGAGGATCGTCGACCCCAACGCCGCTCCCGCCATGATCAACACGATGATGGGAATCGCTTTGCGGAACGGCAAGGTCTGCCGATAGGCGCCGATCTTGAAGACGTTGTTGGCCGCGAGCAACAGCGCGGCCAGCGCTACTCCCTCCTTCGAGCCGAGGAAGAGCGCGAGCGTCGGCACCATCACCAGCGAGCCGCCGAGCCCGGCCGAAGCCGACACGGTGAACGCGATGTAGACGAGTACGAGGACGCCGAGCGCCGCCAGGATGTCCACGCTCAGATGCCG
>JAHDDJ010000472.1 GCA_020629385.1 Erythrobacter sp. | reverse complement strand
GGCCCGTCGAAACTGTTGCCGCGACTACCCGGAGCACGGAATTCACCGGGTTCCCGGCATCCGGGGGCTTGGCAGACTTGCCCCGTATCTTCAAACCGACCATGGAACCTGTCACCGCGCATAGCGTCCTAGAATGGGGCCGCGAGGCGAAATTGCAATCGGGAGTTTGCTGTAAAATGAGTGTTGCCGCCGAAATGGAAACCTTGCTGCGAGAGGCGCTTTCACCGACAAAGCTGGAGATCATCAACGACAGCGCCGCACATTCCGGCCATTCCGGAGACGATGGCAGCGGGGAATCGCATTTCACGATCGTCATCGAAAGTCCGCAATTCGCAGGCGTATCGCGTCTGCAACGCCAACGCATGGTCAATGCGGCATTGGGTGACATACCGGGTCAGCGCGTTCATGCTCTGGCGATCAAGGCAACCGCACCGGAGGAGAATGTATGAGCTTCACAGACCAAACCATCTGGATCACCGGTGCATCATCAGGAATTGGCGCAGCTCTGGCTCGCGAATGGGCGTCCCACGGCGCGAAGATCATTTTGTCGGGCCGCGACGAAGGTCGCTTGTCTGAAGTAGCCGATGCGCTGGACACAGAAACACTGATCCTCCCCTTTGATGTGCGCGATGATGCAGCCATGCATTCTGCCACCAAGAAGGCTATCGCGTGGACCGGAAACGTCGATGTTTTCGTCGCCAATGCTGGCGTGTCGCAGCGCAGTCAGGCCCTCAAGACAGATATGCAGGTTTACCGCGATATCATAGATATTGACCTGACCGCGCAGATTGCCGCGACCCAGGCGCTGCTGCCGCATATGGCGGAGCGGGGTTCGGGCAAATTCGTGTTCATTTCCTCCATCGCCGGCAAGGTCGGCGTTCCCATGCGTACGGCCTATTGCGCGGCCAAATTCGGCCTTATCGGTTACGCCGATGCTCTGCGCGGAGAATTGTCGAACAAAGGCGTCGATGTGCATGTGATTGCGCCCGGCTCGGTCGCGACCAATGTATCGCGCAATGCCTTGTCTGCCGACGGAACCAAGCGCGGACGCAGCGACGAGGTGATCGACAACGGCATCCCGCCGGAAGAGGCTGCCAAGACGATGGTGGATGCCATCGCCGCCGGTCAGCGGGAGATTATCGTGGCGCGCGGGATGGAAGAGGCGATGGGCGAAATGCGCCGCACGCCTGACCAACTGTTCGATCAGGTCGCCGCCATGGTTGCAGCAGGTTACATCGAGAAAATGGAAGCAGACGGCTGATATGACGGATAGCATGACCCGTATCTCGCTTGCTGACGGCATCGAGCTGGATGTGCTGGATACAGGGCCGAAGGACGCCGAAACACTGATCTTTCTTCATGGCTTTCCGGAAAACCACCGGACATGGCGGCACCAGATCGCGCATTTCAGCGGCCGGTTTCGCTGTATTGCACCCGACCAGCGCGGCTATGC
>JAHDDJ010000069.1 GCA_020629385.1 Erythrobacter sp. | reverse complement strand
ACGCTTTCCACATTGGGGGCCGGGGTCAGTTTGCTGGTCAGGAATTCCTGAAAGCTTTGCAGGTCCTTGCTTACGACTTTCAGGATGAAATCGATTTCACCGTTGAGCATATGCACTTCGCGCACTTCGGGAAGGCCGTTCATATGGTCTTCGAATTCGCGCAGGGCCGCTTCGGCCTGGCTTTTCAGGCTGACCATGGCGAACACGGTGATGGCGAAGCCCAGCTGAGAGGCATCAAGATCGGCATGGTATCCCTTGATAACGCCCGATTCTTCCAAGGAGCGCACACGGCGCAGACATGGCGGTGCGGTCAGCCCGACCCGCTGGGCCAGTTCGACATTGGTTACGCGGCCTTCCGCTTGCAATTCTGCGAGTAAGCGCCGGTCTATATCATCGAGATTGGCCATCTCTTCAGCCCCTGTCTTGTGTCCATCGTATCGTTATCCGCATGGCAGCAACGAATGCGGCTAAATCAAGCGGTTGTGAACAATATTATTATTCCTGCCAGCAATTGTCCCGCTTTGCAACGTTCCTGCGCAGCCGTGTTTCTTCGCTAAACGAAACTGTTAGTGCGCAATGTCCCCGGACTGTTTCCGGGCGATGGATGCTGCCAAACCCGCAGCAGGAGCTGAACCGGAATAATGCACTTCGATGACCGCCTTGCCACTGTGTTGCGCCACCGCGCAGCCGGAGAGCGTGCGGCACGAACGCAGTTCCGCCAATTGCTCGACATGCTGGGCGGCCCCGTCGCCAAACGCGACGGCCAACGTGACGAAAGTCTGATGGCAGCGGCATGGCTGCGGCTTGGCGCATTGGGAGAGACTATTCCGCTGGCAGATCGCGCCCGGATTTTACGCGAACCGGGGATGCGATTCCGCAATCCGGAACTGGTCGCGCATCTGGCGGAAGACGAACCCGATGTCGCCGCTGCAGCCTTGGCCAATGCGGAATTGTCCGCCGATGACTGGGAAGCTCTGATCCCGCGCCTGCCGGTTCGTGCACGGGGTTTTCTGCGCCTGCGCCGTGATTTGCCGCCGGACACGAAAGATTTGCTGGAGCGGCTGGGAGTCCATGATCGCGGACTGCCCGAACCTGTTCCGGCAACCGATGTGGAAAGTCCCGCGAAAGAGAAGAGCGACGCGCCAGTTGCGGCCAACGACCTGAATGGTGATGATCCGGAAAGCGCCGAGCGCGGTAGCCACGTACCCGAAAACAGCGCGATTGGTGTTTTGGTCAAGCGGATCGAAGCATTCCGCAAGTCACGTTCAGAACACACACCTGAAGCGCCGCGTCTGCCGCTTGACGATCAGGCAGACGATGCAGAGCCCGTTGCGCCGCAGGGCTTCTCCTTCACCGCAGACGCCACTGGCCGCATCAACTGGGCAGAGAACCGCCTTGCCCCGATGGTAATCGGCACGTCGCTGACCGGAACCTCCGTTAAAGCTCTTGTGCTTAATCACCAGCCGATACGCGGCGAGATTGTGACGCTGGAAGGCGGCCCGGCAATCGCAGGCGAATGGATCATCGATGCCGCACCCCGCTTCACCAGCCCTGACGGCCGGTTCTACGGTTATGCGGGCACTGCTCGGCGTCCCGTTGCCAGCGAAACACCGCCCAAATCCGCCGACTCCAGCGAAGCGGATCGCTTGCGCCAATTGCTCCATGAATTGCGCACGCCGGTGAATGCAATTCAGGGCTTTTCCGAAGTCATCCAGCAGCAATTGTTTGGCCCGACCCCGCATGACTACCGCGCACTTGCAGCCAGCATCGCAGGCGACAGTGCGCGGATGCTGGCCGGTTTCGACGAGCTGGACAGGCTCGCAAAACTTGAAACCGGCGCATTGGAACTGGACGCTGGCGAGGCGGACTTCGCCGCGATTGTCGAGCGTATGCTCGGCCAGTTGGAAGACGTTCTCAGGCCGCGCACAGCAAGTATTGAACTCAGCTCCTATGGCTCGGGAACGGTACCGATCAGCCAATTCGAAGCAGAGACTATCGCCTGGCGCTTGCTTGCCACACTCGCCAGCCGGATCGGTGCTGGCGAGCATCTGCAGATCGAACTGACCAACAAGGACGGAACGCTGGTTATCAGCTGCGAATTGCCGGTAAACCTGGCTGCAAAAGGGGACTTGTTCGCTCCATCCAGCACAATATCAGGGTCAACCCTCAATGCGGGCATGTTCGGAGCAGGTTTCTCGATGCGGCTGCTCAAGGCAGAAGCAGCTGCAACAGGCGGCAGTCTGGAACGGATGGATGACTGGCTGCAACTGACCTTACCACTCTTGACCGGACACAGCGCGGAACCTAGCCACGAAACGGTGAGCTAGATGCAAAATTCGCCGACAGCGTAACAGGGGGAGTACCGGTTTTGACCCGGTCCATGATCGATCCGCCCGAAAAAGGGGCAATTGCGCGATTTGCACCCGGTTTCGGGCAACGGTTCCTGCTGACTGTCGATACCGAGGAAGAGTTTGACTGGAGCGCACCCTTCACTGCCGAAGGTCACAGCGTCGCCCATGTCGAACGACTTGGCCGGTTTCAGGAGGTTTGCGAAAGCTACCGCGTGGTGCCGGTCTATCTGATCGACTGGCCTATTGCGAATTCACCCGAAGCGATTGATGCATTGTCCGGACCTGTTCGCGCTGGCAAAGCCGAAATCGGCGTTCAGCTTCACCCTTGGGTCAATCCTCCCTTCGATGAAGAAGTGAACCGGCAAAACAGTTTCGCGGGGAATCTGTCACCCGGGCTGGAGCGAGAAAAGTTCACCCGGCTGCGCGATCTGATCGAGGAGAAATTCGGCAAGGCTCCGCTGATCTACCGCGCCGGACGCTATGGTCTCGGTCCTGCGACGGCAGATATCCTGACCGATGCAGGCATTGCCATTGACAGTTCTGTGCGCACAAATTTTGACTATTCCGACACGGATGGACCCGATTATCGCAAACATCCCTTGTCGCCATATTGGGTGGACGAGAGCCACGAATTGCTCGAGCTGCCGCTGACTACGATCTATTGGGGCATGCTGCGCAAACAGGGCGATTTGCTGCACCCCGCCCTTGCAAGAACGCCCAAGTTGCGTGGGCTGGCGGCAAAGATGGGGATGCTCGAACGTATTCCGCTGACACCCGAAGGCGTGACTGCTGATGAAGCCATTCGCGGTATCGATATTGCGATTGATGACGGCTTGCCGCTGATGGTTCTTTCCTTCCACAGCCCCTCACTCGCGCCCGGCAACACACCCTATGTTCGCAGCGAATCCGATGTCGAACGTCTTTTCGACTGGTGGGAACGAATCTTCACCTATCTCGATATGCGCGGCATCAAATCGACTACGGTGGCCGGAATTATGGACGCAGTGCAGCGATAATTGCCCGGAAATTGCGAATTATATCAAAAATGCGAAAAGAGTGGCTTGCCTAGCGCAGCGACCACGGCTAGGCGCGTGCCGCTGTACGGCATCATATGGGCCTGTAGCTCAGTTGGTTAGAGCTGGCCGCTCATAACGGCTAGGTCGCGGGTTCGAGTCCTGCCGGGCCCACCAAATGCCAACGGCGATTGTAGACTTTGTCTGCGATCGGAATTCAAAGTGTCGGGGAGTGGCGCAGCCTGGTAGCGCACCTGTTTTGGGTACAGGGGGTCGCAAGTTCGAATCTTGTCTCCCCGACCACTTTGAGAATTTAGTGAAAATTGCCGGACAACCTGACCCGATTTGAGGGGGACCGGTCATCACCACGCATCCCTCGACCGCCATACAGACCAAGCTAATCTGGGCCATTGCGCTACCCGCGATGGTCACAAATGTCGCAACTGCTTTGATCGGGCTGGGCGATATGTGGATTGTCGGTCGCCTGGGCGATCCCGCAGCGCAGGGCGCAGTCGACATCGGCGCGCGACTTTTCGCAGTGCTGTTTACGGTGATGAATTTCCTCAAAACAGGCACCACGGGCCTCGTAGCGCAGGAGGGCACGCGTTCCGGCATAAACGAGCAGGCTGCGACGCTATGGCGCGGTTTGGTCATTGCCATGGCGATTGGTGCGGGGCTGCTGGTCCTGAAGCCAGTTCTGCTGCCTGCCCTGCTCGGCGCGTTAGGGGCCGAAGGCGAAGTCCTGACGGCGGCGCGCATCTATGCAGAAATCCGGTACTGGACCGCGCCGGCAGTGATGCTCAACCTCGCACTTGTCGGGTTTCTCGTCGGCCGCCGCCAGATGACAGCCGTTCTGATTTTCGAGATTGCCTACAATGCCGCCAATGTCGGGCTTGGCCTGTGGTTTGTTCTTGCCCTCGACATGGGCATTGCAGGCATTGGCTGGTCAAGCTTCATCGCCGAATATGCCAAGTTGGTTGTCGTACTGATCTTCGTTTTTCGCGGAGAGATCGGCGAAGCGGTGCTGCGTGCCATGCGCAGCCGCGATGCGATTGGTTGGGCGAAACTGCGTCCGTTTCTTTCGGTGAACCGCGATCTGTTCCTGCGCACAGTCGTGCTGATGATCGCCCTCGCCGCCCTCACCCGCCTGAGCGCAGAGCGTGGCGCGGTGGTGCTGGCAGCCAACGGGATCATGTACCAACTGTTCGTGCTGACCGCGCTGCTGCTCGACGGGTTCGAGAATGCCGCGCAGGTGATCAACGGCGAACGTTACGGCGCAAAGGACCGGGCGGGCTTTGTAACCTACATCAAAGCGATCCTGTGGCGGGGCTTCGTCGCCGCTGCGTGCGTTGCTGCAGGATTTGCTGTTTTCTCCGGCATGATCCTCGACAGTTTCGCCGCAACGCAAGCAGTCGCAGATAGCGCCAGATATGTATCTTTCTGGCTCATAGTAATCCCGTTCGCAGGTGTAGCCGGGTTCGTTTTTGACGGCATTTTCGTCGGCGCAAGCTGGACCCGCGCCTTGCTTGGCACAATGCTGGGCGCTGCGGTGGTTTACGCCCTTGCTTTGTGGCTGACATGGCCGATGGGCAATCAGGGCTTGTGGCTCAGCTTCACCCTGTTCCTGATTGCACGCGCAGGATTGCAGGCGCTGTGGATGCCGCGCCTGATCCGGCAAAGCTTTCAATAAAACCAACGAATGTCCCGTCTTCAGCCTTGGTCGAGCTGGTATACGTCGTCACGAAAATCGAAACCGGCGTCAGTCGGCAAAGCCGTGAAATAGACAACATGCACTCCGACTGCCTCAGGCAGCGCAACTGATTGTTCAGGGTCGGAACCGGCGACAGTGGGCTTAAAACCGAATAGCCAACGCGCCAATTTCCAAGGATGTTCGACGCGAATGCAACCCGCACTGAAGAACCTGTCTGTCTTGCCGAACAAATGTTTGCTCGGCGTGTCGTGCAAGTACACACCTGTGGCGTTCGGGAACATGAATTTGATGTCACCCATCCCGTTTCCGGGCCCAGGCTTCTGCCGGAGCCTCAATGTGACATCACCGCGCTTTACCGCGCGCCAGTCCACGTCTGCGTAGGACAACACTCTTGGGGTCTCGCCCCAATCCGAGAGCACCTCGAACCCGCGGGATGTAAGATACTGCTTGCCCTGCTTCAACACGCGGTCTGCATAGCGCGTTTGCGTCAGATCAGGCGGGACATTCCAATATGGCCGCAACACAACACGATCAATTTTGCTGCTTAGTGGCGGTGTCTGGAGATCTGCTGAACCCACAACCACTTTCATGGTCTCTGTGACGACCTCAGCTTCGTATAAAAAAAGTTCCTGAGTAACGATATCGACAAGAACAAAACGCTCGCCCAGGCTGGCAGGCAAACTAGCCGCCCGAAACACATTACGATCAATAATGCCTTTGTAATGATCGTAACCAAGGTTTAGCGAACGCACCAAAACTGCGTCGACTCTATTGCCGACTGACAGTCCGTGCGCAGCACGATAGTTTGCAACCTTTGCGCCCAATACCGCGTCAAAACGGTCGCTATGCGGCAAACCCAATCTCGCACGCAAAGCCGCAACGCGAGGGCCGGAACTTCCCACACTTAGCGTTGGACCGGCCGGAATTGTGATCTGGGGTAGCCCGGACCATTCGGAAGCGTATTTTTTGGAAGCTTCAGTAAACCGGGTTTGAATAAAGTTTTCGGTGTTCTCCGCCCAGCTTAATTCTGGCCAGTCTTCAGCAGACGAAGCAGGAATCGAGGCACCGCTTTCTGGCAGCGTACTTGCCGCAGCCGGTATGGCTGGCAGCATTGTCAGGTGTGCCAGCCAAAGGACCGGCACTCCTGCACACAATGTACGTTTGAAAAGCAACGCTTACCCGCGCTCGCCTTGAACAACCGGTGGAGTTGCCGGCGCAGGCGCGGCATTGACGGATCGAGCCGTCCATTGTGATGTTGCATCGCAAGAACTTCTCAAAGTAACAGTCTCGCCAGCCTCGAAGCGGCGAGCATAAGCCCAACATTCCGACGCGCCGGAAACATTCAAACACAGATTGTTAGCGCGCACGGTCCATGTTCCGGCCGAACGCACACCAGAAGGTCCAGTAATGGTCGCAGTGCCGTTGGGGGCAAAATAAACGGCATTGCGGGCACCATCAGCGAACAGGACGTCAACGGTATGCCCGCGAAGTTCCTGCCCGGTAGGAGCGAATTGCGCCATTGCCGGTGACGCACTGACAATGGCTGCACCAGCCAGCGCTGTTGTAATTAAGGTTTTCATGTAATTCTCCGTCATCGAAATCGGAAACATAACGTACCCAGCGCCAGCACTGTGGAGCTCCGCCGCAATAGCACATCGCGTTAACCATAGCTGTTCGAGAATCTATCACCAGTCAAACTGTGTAACAGGAAAATATCACTATTTTACGAATACTTACTGCATTTTACACGGTAGCTATTGGCTTATCCTGGCGGACCTTTTAGCTAAAAATCACTGTTAACCATACACGCTTCCACCCCCCTTTTTATTGATATGTGGGAGCAGAACGGGAGAAATTATTGTGATGAGACCTGCCTTGAGTGCGCTGATTAGCGTGTCTATGTTGATTGCTCCTGCAAGCGCCTATGGGGCGTCGTCAGCGTCAACCACTGCAGCTGTATCGCCCATGTTCAGCCTGGCATCATCCGTCATTTGCATTGCTTCGCCAGGTGGATGCGTGTTGCCGGTCAAGCCGCAAGTCACTGCTCCTCCTGCACCGGAACCGGTGCCCGATCCAGTTGTGGCTGAGGTTGCCGAAGAAGTCGCTGAGGAATCCGACGGGTTTGGACTCAGAGGCGTACTACTCGGCCTGCTTGGTGCCGCTGGTATCGTCGCGGGAATCGTAGCGATCTCTGGCAACGAAGACGACGTCCCTGCTTCCCCATAAACCCGGCTTTTCCTCAGGCAGCGCTTCCCCGTGAGCATCGAGTAGGCGCGTGAGGAGAAGACCCGCCGCGTTGCGGGACTTCATCAAACTGGCGACACTGTTACGGCAGTGTCGCCAATTTTTTTGCCTATTCGCCTTTTATGGAACCCGGCTCGTTTGCGACGATTGCGGTCACTTGGGTCCAAACCGCGACATTCTGGCGCAATTGGTCGATATCGATCTTGTCCAGCGTGTCGTCCGGAGTGTGGTGTAAATCGAAATAGCGGGTGCCGTCCTGCTGCAAATCGATGATCGCGGTTTTCTGGTCGCGGGCGATGTTGATATCCGCCCCGCCCGTCGCGACGATTCTGGAGTTTGCAACTCCGAAACGTGCGACCGAGGCTGCAAGTTTGGCGTGCAATTCAGGGTTTGTTTCGCGGAAATTGCTTTCAAAACGCCAAATGCGGTCCGCCCCGAAATCACTTTCATATGCCACCGCGATGGGCTCATCGATATGCGCCTTTGAATAGGCGACACTGCCATGCAGGCCGACCTCTTCCGCGCCTGCCATCAACACGCGGATGGTGCGCAATGGCTGTCCGTAATGGGAGACATGCAAGGCAGCCGCTGAAATAATACCGCAGCCAGCGCCATCGTCGAACGCGCCCGTCCCGTTCCACCAGCTGTCAATATGACATGCGAGCAATACCGGCGGCAGCGAGGGATCCTTACCCACAATCTCGCCCACGACATTGCCGCTCTGGGTTTCTCCGATCCATTCAGGGGTCAGAGTAAGCTTCATGGTCACCGGGCCCTCTGCACGGTCGAACATGCGTTCCAGATTGGCCGCATCGGGCAGCGTCAGGGCACCTGCCGGAATAGGCGTGACGCCTTCAGGAAAACGAATAACACCGGTATGCGGATTGCGGTGCTGGTCGGTGCCGATGGATTTGATAACGATTGCCATCGCGCCTTTTTGCGATGCAAGCCCCGGTCCAACGAACCGCGCTCCGCCGAAATAGCCGTAATGCGAGCCGTCCTGCGACGGGGTCATCGCATGGGTGACATAGGCGATCTTGCCTTTCAGGCTGCCTTCCGGTGCCTCATTCAACGCGGCGAGACTGCCAAACTCGACCACTTCGGCTGTAATGCCCTCCGGCCCGGTCGAAGGTGTCCCGCCAAGCGGCTGCACCACCAGAGGCTGCGGGAACGGGCTGATAATCTCGGCCTTGTGAACCTCGCCGGGAACCCAAGTGTTCATCATAAACGGTTCGTCAGCGACGTTTTTGAAGCCTTGCTCTTTCAGCCAGTTGACCGCCCAGTCGCGCCCGCGCTTTTCCGCTTCGGTGCCGGCCTGACGAGGGCCGACCTCGGTCGTGATACCTTCGACAAAGTCCCACGCAATCGTATCGCCCTTATGCGCGCCATCGGCCATTTGCTGCGCCGGATATTTGTACACCCCTCCACCGGGAACTTGGGCGAAAGCTGCAACGGGAAGCGAAAGGGCCGCTAGGGCGAGAATGGATGTCTTCATGGCGATGCTTGCTATCGGGGCTTCCGCGACAAGTCCAGCATCACTCAACCTCCGTAACTGATGCTTGCTCAAAGCCGCGCTCGCCCCTATCTGGGCAGCAGATTCACACACATCAGACGATTACCTTCGAAGGACACACCCGATGGCCGCGCAATACGCATATGTCATGAAGAACATGACCAAGACTTTCCCCGGTGCGAA
>JAHDDJ010000471.1 GCA_020629385.1 Erythrobacter sp. | reverse complement strand
CGCAGAAACGTTGACTTACCGCCCATATTGGGGCCGCCGATCAGCCACAGCCTGTCTGCACTATCAAGCGCGCAGTCGTTCGCGACGAAGCGTTCGCCTGCGTTTGCCAGCGCCGCCTCGACCACCGGATGGCGCCCTCCGGTGATGTCCAGGCATGCATGTTCGACCACCTCCGGACGGCACCAGTTGCCTTCGCTTGCTCGCTCGGCTTGTCCTGCCGCCACATCCAGTCGGGCGAGGGCAGCAGCGGTCCCCGCAATATCCTGCCGCGCTGCTATGACTTGTTCGACCAGCTCCTCGAAATGCGCTTCTTCCGCGGCCAGTGCGTGTCCGCCCGCTTCGCTGATCCGGCTTGCCTCTTCGTGCAATGAAAGCGAGTTGAAGCGGACCGCACCTTTCATTGTTTGGCGATGGGTAAAGCCGCTTTCGGCATCCATCAGTGCGTCGGCATGCCGCGATGGGACTTCGATGAAATAGCCGAGCACGCCATTATGTTTGATCTTGAGAGAGGCAATGCCGGTATCGTCGCGATACCGCGCCTCAAGCGAAGCGATAGCCCGCCGTGCATTGCCCGAAACTTGTCGCAACTCATCCAGCGCAGCGTCATAGCCTTCAGCGATATAGCCGCCATTCTGCCGCTCGGTCGGTGGCGCGGCCACCAGCGCCCGTTGCATATGATCGACAAGCGCTCCGTGCCCGCCCATGGCTGGCAGAAGCTGTTCGAGCATGGAAGGCTTGTCAGACTTGGAAGCAAGGAAATCCCTGATCCGCCGCGCCTCGGCCAAGCCGTCGCGAATTTGCCCGAGATCACGCGGGCTTCCACGACCAGCAACTACGCGCCCGAGTGCCCGTCCGATATCGGGCAAGGCGCGAAGCACATCGCGAAGATCCGCACGCAGTAGCGGGTCTTGATGAAAATAATGGACCAGCGCCAGACGGCTGGATATCGCGCCGAGATCGCATAGCGGCGCAGCAAGGTCTTCGGCCAATTGCCGTGCACCTGCTCCGGTCACACAGCGGTCGACTGCCGCAATCAGACTGCCAGGCCTTGCGCCTTGTTGCGACTGCAAGATTTCGAGGCTTCCGCGGGTGGCCTCATCCATCGCCAGCAAAGCAGTGCCGTTGCGGATTTGCGGTGGAAGAAGTAGGGGTAGGCTGCCGCGCCCGACATGATCGAGATAGGCGATAAGCCCCGCAGCCGCGCTCAGCATGGCCCGGTCAAAGTCGCCGAATGCATCGAGCGTCTTGACCTCGTGCAATGCCTTTAGACGACGCTCTCCCTCGTCGCTGGAAAAATCGCTGCGCGGACGGGCAATGGTTTCGTCGCCTGCTTGCGTCCACTCTTCTGGTGCAATCACTTCACTCGCACCGATCCGGGCAAGAGAAGCGGGCAGGGCATCGCGTTCGCAGCTTTCCAGCACCATCTGGCCGGTCGAAATGTCGCAGCTGGCGATCCC
>JAHDDJ010000068.1 GCA_020629385.1 Erythrobacter sp. | reverse complement strand
CAAGTTTGGTATCCATGATCTCGTCCTTTCAAAATATGGTGTGGGTGATAGCGAGTAGGGTGACGGTTCTGATGGTGTGGTCGACGGCGGGGAAGTACCAGCGAAACACACCGGAAGCGATTCGGGTGATGGTTCGTTGCAGACTCATAGCTGGCTCTCTTTCAATTCTTGTTGGTTGATGTAAGCGACTTGGGCAGCCATCACATGGTTGGTGATGTGGTTGTTGGTTTGAGTAGCGAGCGCTCGGCCTGGTGTCGAATCGAGGGTTCGAATCATGTCAGGGTCGAGGGTGCCGAATAGCATTTGTCGGCCTTGTTGGTCGAGTGTGCCGATGGCGATTCTGGAGGTGATGTTGTTGCGTAGCTGCCCGCCGTACGGTCCGAGAGCTTGGGTGTCGGGTCGTTGGGCTGCAATGGCGAGGTGGATGCCTGCTGAGCGTCCCATCGCAGCGATGGTGTTTAATGCAACAGCGATATTTTCTCGTAGGTCTTTGTCGGTTTTGCCCATCAGGAGTGTCGGTGTTTCGTCGACCACGATAAGTTGGCGTGACCAGTTTTCGTGGTGCCAGGTTTCTTCGCCTTTCTCATCTAAGATTTCTTGCCGCCGATATAGCTCTTTGAGTGTTGCTTGTAACATCTGCTGGTTTCGTGCAGTTGAGTGAGGACGGTGACGCCACGATTTTTGGTCTAGTGATACTCACCAGAGCGCTTCGGATTAACAACGACGGTTTCCCAGTTCGATTCGACAGCGTGAAGCAGGCAGAGGCGAATCACAGACCCTTTCCCGCCTCCGGTGGCTTCAGTTACGAAGAGGTGTGGTGCGTGGTCGACATTCGGACGGGTGATCGAGCGGCTATCGAGGTACTGGCTACGCTGAAGCACCATGATGCATTAGAGGGTCTTAGAACAGGGGCGGAATTGGTAGATCGTATCGAAGGGCAGCGGTTACAGATGGTGGAAAGAGCGGTCGAGCGGGGCAACCTTCGGGGAAATAGGGGCAGCGCTTAATGCGTCAGAGCAGTCTGTACTGACGGAGTATGGACAGGATCTCGAAGGCGGTATGGAAACTAGTGATTAGGTAGGATATTTAGGTGCGAGCGAGTGCTACCTTTGCGTATGCTTATGCGTCGTCTGATTGTGTGACAAACTCTACCTATGTCGAACCTGCAAGACCGCCTGACTCCTCATCAAGCTAAGTATTTCGCTAACGAGCTTCGGCTGCGGCGTGCCGCTGATGACTCTCAGAAGTTGACGGCCGCTCTTATGGATGCTGTGGTCGATCTTAACCCTCATCAGGTTGACGCTGCGCTGTTTGCGTTCAAGTCGCCGTTGTCGAAGGGGGCGATTTTGGCTGACGAAGTTGGTTTGGGTAAGACGATCGAAGCTGGCTTGGTGATGACTCAGAAGTGGGCTGAGGGGAAGCGGCGTATTCTTGTTATCAGTCCTGCTAGTCTTCGCCCTCAGTGGCGGAACGAGCTGGCTGAGAAGTTTTTTCTTCCCGGTGAAATTATCGAGTCTGCGTCGTTCGAAAAAGCTATCAAAAAGGATATAGCTAACCCGTTTGACCGATCGGGTCAAGAATCGACCGTTCTGATTTGTTCGTTCCATTTCGCTGCCAATAAGCACGAGGAACTGTTGGGTGTTCCTTGGGATCTTGTAGTAATCGATGAGGCGCACCGGCTGCGTAACGTCTATAAAACTGATAACAAGATCGGCCGGAAAATTCGTGGAGCGCTTGTTGATGTCCCGAAGATACTGTTGACAGCGACTCCTCTTCAGAACTCGCTTATGGAACTGTACGGTCTTGCGAGTTTTATCGACGAGCACGCTTTCGGTGATGTCAAAACCTTCCGGTCTAAGTATTCAAAGGTTGCAAACGACGCTACGTTCAATGATCTCAAATCACGGCTAGCTCCGATCTGTCATCGCACCTTGAGACGTCAAGTAACCGAATACGTGAAGTACACGAACCGCATCCCGCTGACCCAAGAATTCACTCCGTCTGACGATGAGCAGAGTCTGTATGATCTTGTCTCTGAGTATCTCCGACGGCCTGATCTCTATAGCCTTCCAGCAGCACAAAGATCGCTGATCACCTTGGTTATGCGGAAACTTCTTGCTTCGTCGACATTTGCCATCGCTGGGGGTTTGGAATCGATGGTTCGTCGACTTTCCGAAACTCTCAAGGTCGGAGAGAAACAGCTAGAAGCCCACGACAGCACGACAGATTTGACGTCAGATCTTGATCATTTCCAGTCGCTGTCTGATGAGTGGACGGAGGGCGACGACAACCAATCCGCAACCGACACTCAGACCGTCGAGGAGCTACGTAACATAAAGTCTGAGCTAGTTGAACTTGAAGCCCTCCGTGATCAAGCGATCTCAATCCGCGAAAACGCCAAAGGCGAAGCTCTCCTCCAAGCTTTGAAAGCCGCTTTTGAAAAAGCCACCGACCTTGGAGCGCAAGAGAAAGCGGTCGTCTTCACCGAGTCACGAAGAACTCAAAGGTACCTCGTGGAACTACTCGCAAAAAATGGGTACGCCGACGACCTTGTTCTGTTTAACGGCAGTAACGATGACGACGGAGCGAAGCAAATCTACAAAAACTGGGTTGCAGCTAACGAAGGCAGTGACCGAGTCACAGGAACACGAGCTGCTGATATGCGGGCTGCTCTGGTAGATGAGTTTCGAAACACATCAAAGATTCTGATAGCGACAGAAGCCGCAGCCGAAGGTATCAACCTTCAGTTCTGCTCAATCGTTGTCAACTATGACCTTCCTTGGAACCCGCAACGGATCGAACAACGGATCGGTCGTTGTCATCGCTACGGACAAAAACACGACGTTGTTGTAGTCAATTTTTTGAATCGTGATAACGCTGCCGATCAACGGGTCTTCGAACTTTTGGATGAGAAGTTCGAACTGTTTTCGGGGGTGTTTGGTGCGAGCGACGAAGTTCTTGGCGCTATCGAATCGGGTGTTGATATCGAACGGCGAATAGTTGACATTTATCAACGGTGTCGCCAGCCAGAAGAGATCGATGACGAGTTCACCCAACTTCAGCTCGAACTTGACGAACAAATCACTGCAGTTATGCAAGACACTCGACGAAAGCTGCTAGAAAATTTCGATGCTGAAGTGCATGACAGGCTCAAAGCGAACCTAACTGCTAGCAACGATTCAATCGGCCGGGCCGAAGAGCTTCTATGGCGTCTCAGCAAACATATCCTCAATGAGTCCGCCGACTTTGATGACGACGCTAGAAAGCTAGTGCTCACAAGTTCACTGCCTGAAGCGCAAGTCAGCGAAGGCGACACTTTCCAACTCGGGAACGCCGCCATTGAGTCAAATACGCATAAATACCGGTTGGCGCACCCACTTGCCCGACATGTTCAAGACGAAGCTTTAGAATCGGCTACGCCTAACACAACGATGCAGTTTAATTATTCTGAGTGGGCGAGCACCGCCGTTGCGCTCGAACCTTACGTCGGTCAAAGGGGTTGGTTGATAGCGGAAAAGCTAAGTATCAGCGGCGGCGATATCGAAGAACACCTCATACTGGCGGCCGTCAACGAAACCGGTGACGCTCTTACCTCCGACGCTGTTCGACGGATGATGGAACTTCCCTCAGAGGCAGTGAAGCAACTAGCTGACGTGCCTGGGGAAGAGTCAGCGGTCAGACAACTTGTTGCATCCCAACGTCAGGCGATTTTGGGCGATTTGGAACAGCGTAAGTCTTCATGGTTCGATGCTGAGATCGACAAATTTGAACAATGGGCTGAAGACCAGCGACACGCACTCAAGAGCCAACTCAATGAGCTAGATGCACAGATCAAAGACATCAAGAAACAAGCGCGTATGTCGGGGTCGCTACCAGACAAACTAGCGTTGCAGCGAAAAGTTCGAGATCTTGAAACCCGTCGTGACGAAGCTTGGCGAGCTTACGATCAAAACACGGCAACGGTCGAAGACAAGAAGGACAATCTGCTCGACCAAGTAGAAACACGGCTCACTACCGACGTAGCTAGTGACGAGCTATTCACCGTGAAATGGGAACTCATATGACCAACCAAAAAGACGAACCGCTAGAGCGTTTCGATCTGGCTAGCCTCACACCATTTGACCAAAAATACGCGGCACTGCGGGACTTATTCCCAGAGACGTTTTCTGAATCTGAACCCGACCCTGCTCGCCTCGCGTCGATTCTCGGCGTCAGCGGCACAGATGTCGTTGAGCGCTACGGTCTCACCTGGCCAGGAAAAGCGAATGCGGCAACCGTCATCCAGAAGCCCTCAGTCGGCACGCTACGTCTCGACTCAGAAAAATCGGTAGCGGCAGAAACCGGCAGAGACGTAGTTATCGAAGGCGACAACCTTGAAGTCTTGAAACTTATGCAACGGTCCTACCACGGCAAGGTCAAAATGATCTATATTGACCCGCCGTATAACACCGGTAAGCAGTTCATTTACCCCGACAACTTTCGTGAAGGCCTAGACAGCTACCTCCAGTTCACCGGCCAGGCCGACGAAGAAGGCCGCAAACTCTTCGCCAATGCAGAAACAGACGGCCGTTACCACTCCAACTGGCTCTCGATGATGTACCCCCGACTAGCGTTAGCTCGAAACCTGCTTAGATCGGACGGAATCATTTTCGTCACGATCGACGACCACGAAGTCCACAACTTACGCCTTCTTATGGACGAAATTTTCGGCCCAGAGAACTTTGTTGCCAATTGCATTTGGCAGAAAGTGTTTTCGCCAAAAAATTCTGCTCGTCAGTTTAGCGAAGACCACGATTACGTTCTCGTCTATGGTCGCAACGGGGTTGAGTGGTTGCCCAACCTCTTGCCCCGTACCGAAGAAATGGAGAAGCTGTACAAGAACCCTGACAATGATCCTCGCGGCCCGTGGATGTCGGATAATTTGACCGCACGCAATTACTACAGCAAAGGCACTTACCCGATTCAGAGTCCAGGTGGCCGGTCTATTTCGGGTCCGCCTCCGGGTACCTACTGGCGAGTCGCTCAAGAAAAGTTTGACAGTCTGGATGCTGATAATCGCATATGGTGGGGAGCTGAAGGAGATGGGGTGCCGCGACTTAAACGCTTCCTCTCAGAAGTCAAAGATGGGCGGGTGCCGCAAACACTCTGGAAGTATGAAGAAGTTGGTCATACACAAGAAGCAAAAAAGGAACTCCTAGCCCGGGTGGAATTTGGTTCATCTGATTCGGTTTTCGAGACGCCTAAGCCAACCCGGCTGATTGAACGGATGCTTCGTTTGGCGACAGATTCAGATGGCGAAGACCTAGTACTCGACTTCTTTGCGGGGTCTGGAGCTACTGGTGAGGCCGTTTGGAAACTCAACAAAGAAGACGGCGGTAACCGTCGGTTCATCTTGGTTCAGCTACCAGAGCCAACTGGCTACGACGACTACGAGACCGTCGCCGATATAACCCGTGAACGACTTCGAGCTGCGGGTCAAGATATTGATAGTGGTTCGCTCGGATATCAGAGCTATTCGCTAGGTAAGTCAAACTTTGGAGTGTGGGGCGGTGGGGCCGATACAGAGGACGTGCAGCAGGCTCTTTCGTTGTTCGCTGAGAACGTTGAAGATCAGGCGAGTTCTGAAGCAATCGTGACCGAGCTGCTTCTTAAAGCTGGTTACGAGCTAACTACCTCCGTCGAAACGCTCAAGCTTGGAGGTGAAGAAGTTCACTCGGTCGAAGACAGTCAGCTACTTATTTTCACTGGTGACAATCTGACCATCGATGTAGTTGAAGAGATGGTAGCTTTGCGCCCGTCTCTGATTTTGGTGCTTGACCGGGCGTTCGGTGATGATGACGAGTTGAAGGTCAATGCGTTGCAAACGGTACGGTCCTCCAACCAGGGCGAAACCGACATCTCGTTGAAGGTTGTGTAGATGGCGGCTCCAAAGATCCATTTCGAGGCTGACCTGGATTATCAGCAAGAGGCTATAGCGTCGGCGGTTGACCTTTTCGAGGGATTACCGCTTTCTAGCGGCTGGTTTTCGATCTCAAACACCACAGCAGCGCAACTCAACGTCGGTGAACTCGGTATCGGGAACCCTAACCCTGGTGACTCTTTCGAGCTTGCGCTGTTAGAGAACCTTCGCAGAGTGCAAGAACGACATGACCTACCGACAAGCGATGTTCTAGACGGAACGAACTTCACCGTCGAGATGGAAACCGGTACAGGTAAAACATACGTTTACCTTCGGACGTTGTTCGAGCTGAACAAACGGTACGGGTTCACCAAGTTCGTGATTGTTGTGCCGTCGGTAGCGATCCGGGAGGGTGTGCTGTCAAGTATCAAACTTATGCGGCAACATTTCTGGTCGCTCTACTCGACGCCGTTCGACGCTGAAGTATACGGCTCAAACCAGCTCGGGAAAGTCCGCCAGTTCGCAACCGCAAACATGATGCAGATCCTCATCATGAACATCGACGCTTTCCGCAAAGACCTCGACGCCGACGGGAAACAAGGGACAGCGAAAGCGAACGTTATCAACCGTGCTAACGATCGGATGTCGGGTCGTAAACCAATCGAGTTCATCCAAGCATGTCGACCCGTCGTTGTAATCGATGAGCCACAAAATATGGAATCAGAGAAATCCGTGGCTGCTATCGAACGCCTCGGCCCGCTATGCACACTCCGATATTCAGCGACACATAAAAAGTCATACAACCCGATCTACCGTCTCGGCCCGGTCGAAGCTCACCAAAAAAGGCTAGTTAAAAGCATCGAGATAGCCAGCGTTGTCGAAGACGATAACCTCAACGCCACGTTCATCGAGTTAAAAAAAGTCGACCAGAAGAAACAACGGGCGCAAGTTCGCATCAATGTAGGTAGCGGATCGAGCGCGAAACAAAAAAGCGTTTGGGTCAAACTAGGAGACGACCTTCGAGTCCTTTCCGATCAACGCCAAGAGTATGCTCACGGGCTTATTGTTACCGATATATCGTTTCGTCCAGGAGATGAAAATATCGAATTTGCCAACGGTGAATGCATCGACATCGGAGTGTCTAAAGAAGGTTTCGGCGACGATATCAAACGAGCGCAAATACGAGCCACGATCGAACAACACCTAGACAAAGAACGCTCGCTGGCTCGCAATGACAACAAAGTAAAGGTTCTCTCACTTATTTTTCTCGACAAAGTCGCCAACTATCGTACCTACGCAGACAACGGCGATCACCAACCCGGACGATTTGCTGAATGGTTCGAACAGGCCTACACCGAAATCGTCCAGAAACCGAAATTTGCAAGCATGGGGTTGCCGTCGGCAGCCGATGTTCACGACGGATACTTCAGCAAAGATAAAAAAGGTCGTATCAAAAACTCGTCAGAGCGAGGCAGCAAAGACGACGCCACGACCTATGACCTGATTATGAAAGACAAGCAACGCTTGCTTGACACGGATGAGCCGCTGCGTTTCATCTTCAGTCACAGTGCTCTTCGGGAAGGCTGGGACAACCCGAACATCTTCCAGATCTGCACGCTCAACGAATCCAAATCTAAAGACCGTAAACGCCAAGAAATCGGTCGGGGTCTCCGCCTACCAGTAAACGACGCCGGAGAACGGGTACGAGACGCCAACATGAACCGTCTGACCGTCATCGCCAACGAAGCCTACGAAGACTTCGCTCGTTCGCTCCAGAACGAATATGAAGAAGACACAGGACGTCGTTTCGGCCTTGTCGAGAAAGACGCTTTTACCCGGCTACAGCGACCGGACAGTCACCCAACAAAACCAGGCGACAAGTTCGGGCGTGACGGCTCCGCCATCGTATGGGAACACCTGGTCGAAGAGAAAATACTGAACCAAGAAGGCGAAGTGCTACCACGATTCCAACCCAACGACGAGTTCTTCTCACTCCCCGTACCAGCAGAATACGAACCTGTCAGAGACGCAATAACTCGCCTTATCGAGGCACGAATTGATCCAATCAAAATACGGAACACCCGAGACCGCATAAAAATACACTTCAGTAAACAAGTAACGCTAGACCCTGATTTCAGAGCCTTATGGAACAAGATCAGCAAGAAAACCCGATACCGAGTAGAACTCGACACTAGCCAACTCGTAGCTGACACCGTCAAAGACCTAAAAGCAGCAAACCCGATCGAAGCACCGAAGGTGACCATCCGAGTAGCTCAAGTAGGGCATAAACTCTCTGGGTTAACCGCTGAGGAAATCAGAACCAAAAAAGAAGTCGAAACCAAGCGGCAGAGTTTCCTGCCTGACATTCTCGCTGACTTACAGAACGAAACCGATCTAACCCGAAAAACGCTTATCCGCATCCTGACAGAATCGGGAAGGCTCGATGATTTCGCTGTGAACCCGCAAGCTTTTCTCAAACTAGTGTCGGGCACGATTAACACAAACCTCCAATCGCAAGTCCTCACCGGAATCACCTACACCGAGATAGCAGGTACCCAATGGGAAATGAGAAAACTCGAACCAGAGGCTAACGCAGAACTCGAACGTTACGCCAGCAATCTCTATAAAGTTCAGAACAAACACAAAACACCGTACGACCACGTTGAGTGCGACGCAGGAGGGGAGCACCAATTCGCCAGACAGCTCGACGTCAACAACGACATTAAATTCTACATCAAACTCCCGAACTGGTTCAAAGTCGACACGCCAATCGGCTCGTACAACCCAGACTGGGCGATCATGATGGAAGCCGAGTCGAAACTCTACCTAGTTCGAGAAACCAAAGGCAGTCTCAACCCTAGAGAACTCAGAGAAACCGAAAAATTGAAAATTGACTGCGCCGAGAAACACTTCGAAGCCATCAACGTCGACTACAAAGTCTGCAAAAGCCTGGAAGAACTCGTATAACCCACAGAATGAAATACGGGTGAGTCACCCGCATAAACGGACAAAAAGACCTGATTCGACCCAACTCAACGCAACTGGATGAAAACCCAACCCGAACGTTTTCCCTGTTCAGGGCCTGTTTTTCAACCTGCTTGCAGGCGTGCCCCCGGCAAGAATCGAACTTGCGCTCATGGTTTAGGAAACC
>JAHDDJ010000470.1 GCA_020629385.1 Erythrobacter sp. | reverse complement strand
TTCAAAGATCTCGACGCAACCCGCAGTTTGCAGGGCCTCAGACTGGGGCAGGGGGGTCTGATCCTCTGTGGAAACACGGGCGTAGCCTATCAGGGGCATGAAAAAGGGCCGTTTGCAATTTGGGGTATTGCTACTAAACGATCGTTTGTAAACGAATGCAAGTAAGTGCTCTCTCGTTGTGCTGGCATACAATGCCCTGTTTTCCTTGCGCTGAGCGCAATCTGAGAGCTTTCACCGGCAGTCGCTCGCGCGTACTACATAAAGAGCGCAGGCAGCAGCCACGAAAACGCTTGGGTAATGTGCAAAAGCTCAGTATTTTGCTTATATGAAGATGCAAGCCTCTACTTTGAATGATGATTTTGACGACCCCCTCATTAACATTGAGGAGGATGAAGCGGTGCACGAAGAGGATCTCTGGTTCCTGCCGGGACCACTCGAAGTAGAACCAGATGATTTGCCTCCCGGGCCGCGGGCGGAACCGCCCGAAACCGCTGTCGTCGAAGACTGGGCAAAAGCAGAAAGCGTTCACGCTGCGCGACTGGCACGGGTCGCTGCACGCCTGGGTGCTCTGGATGACCGGTTGCTCCGTGGCCCGGAAGGCTGGCGGCATCGCCTAGCGTTGATCGAGGCAGCGAACCTCAGCTGGCTCAACGGGGATCGGGTGAGTTCTGTTCGTTTGGCGCTCTGGATGTCGATGCGGCTGTCAGGTGCACAGGATGACCCAAATGCCCTTGCAAGGGTTGGATGGGCTGTTCGGCGCCTGACAGGCGGTCCCGGACCGGAGGCTGACTTGGCCGCCTTCCTGGACCGCCGCGATCCCGAGACCATCGAAGACAGCGCTGAGCGGCTCAAAGATCGCGCGGACGGATGGCTGGACGTCATGGCCGCCGCAGCCGAGCTCCACCCAATCACGCGGGCTTGCATGGGCTTGCATCTCTGGAGTCTGGCGGGCCTCGGACAGCACGGCGACCAGATCGAAGCCGCCGTCACCGCATCCAGGGTCGCGGCCTTCGACGGAAGCGGCGCCGTCTTCGCGCCGCTGGCTATGGGCGGGGCAGGGGGGCTGCGTCGCTCGGGTGCGCCTACCGAACGCTTGGCCCGCTGGTTGGATGGCATGAACAGCGCAATTCTGACGGCGATGCGAACACTTGACGATATTGAAGCGTGGACAGGTCGGGCAGACAACGTCATGGCGCAATTGTCTGGCCGCACACCGCTTGCCTTGCGAAGAACTTTCTCTCAGTGGCCCCTGGTCTCCGCCCCAATGGCTGAGGCGATGACCGGAGCCAGTCGCGCCGCCGTTCAGCGCAATCTGGCGTGGATGGAGGCCAAAGACTTGATCCGCGAAGTGACAGGGCAGGGGCGCTTTAGGATGTGGCGCATCAAAATCTAGTTGCAGTTAACCAACCCAACCTCGCTGGAAATCAGCCATTCGGTTTGTGCGCAGAGAACGACGGCAATGAGCCC
>JAHDDJ010000469.1 GCA_020629385.1 Erythrobacter sp. | reverse complement strand
GAATCCGCACGCTGGCCAACGAGGTTTCGTTCGCCGGCGTTTTTGGCATTTGGCGTCCGGATCCCCATATGCCGGGTGAACGACACAAGGAGAAGTGAGCATGTTCGCCGGAGAATCCCGTGTTTGATTCCCTGTCAGATCGCTTATCGGGCGTCTTCGATGGCCTGCGCGGTCGTGGCGCGCTGAAAGAACAGGATGTTCGCGATGCGATGCGCGAAGTCCGTATCGCCCTTCTTGAAGCCGATGTTGCCTTGCCGGTCGTCCGCCGTTTTATCGACGCGGTAACCGAAAAAGCGATCGGCTCCGATGTTCTGAAATCGGTCACGCCGGGCCAGCAAGTCATCAAGATCGTTTCTGACGAGCTGGTGGAAATGCTGGGCGGGGAGCAGACCGAAGGGTTGACCCTCGACGCCAAGCCTCCTGTTGTTATCATGATGGTCGGTCTGCAAGGCTCGGGTAAAACCACCTCGACTGCCAAACTCGCCAAGTTCATCAAGGAAAAGCACGGCAAAAAAGCTCTGATGGCTTCGCTGGACGTCAACCGTCCGGCGGCGCAGGAACAGCTGGCGGTGCTGGGCGAGCAGATCGAATGCGCGACTCTGCCGATTGTCGCTGGCCAACAGCCGGTTGATATCGCGCGCCGTGCGATGGAATCGGCCAAGCTGCAAGCCGCTGACGTGCTTCTGCTCGATACTGCCGGCCGTCTGCATGTCGATGAAGCGCTGATGGCCGAGATGAAGGCGGTGTCTTCGATCTCCGCCCCGACCGAAGTGCTGCTGGTTGTCGACAGCCTGACCGGTCAGGACGCGGTCAACGTCGCGAAGAGCTTTACCGAAGAAGTTCCGCTCACCGGTGTGATCCTGACGCGTATGGATGGTGATGCACGCGGCGGTGCGGCGCTGTCCATGCGCCATGTCACGGGCAAGCCGATCAAATTCGCCGGCACGGGCGAGAAACTCGATGCGCTGGAGGCTTTCCACCCCAAGCGTGTTGCTGACCGTATCCTGGGCATGGGCGATGTCGTCTCGCTGGTCGAAAAGGCCGCAGCGACGATCAAGGAAGAAGATGCCGAAGCCATGGCCAAGCGCATGGCCAAGGGGCAATTCGACCTCAATGATTTGCGCACCCAGCTGAAGCAAATGAACCAGATGGGCGGTCTGGGCATGCTGGCAGGCATGCTGCCGGGCATGAAGAAGGCGAAGGCCGCGCTCGCCAATAGCGGGATGGACGACAAGGTTCTGGTCCATATGGACGCGATCATCGGTTCGATGACGCCTAAGGAACGCGCCAATCCGGCACTGCTCAATGCCAAACGCAAGCGCCGTGTGGCGGCAGGTGCCGGCATGCAGGTTCAGGACGTCAACCGGCTGCTGAAAATGTATCAGGAAATGAGCCGCGCGATGAAGCAGATCAAGAAAATGGGCGGCCTCAAAGGGCTGGGCGCCATGTTCGGCAAAGGCGGCCTTGG
>JAHDDJ010000468.1 GCA_020629385.1 Erythrobacter sp. | reverse complement strand
CCAAGTGATAATCATACACCGAATCCGGCGTGACCATGCTTTCATAGGTTAGCCGCAACTTGCTGACATCATATTCGGGGTTGTTGGACAGTCCGGCGGAATAGCTCGCTTCAGGAAAGGCAATCGGCGTGACTTTGCCTGCATCATCATAAGAACGCATCTGCACCTGATCGAGGCCGTTCAGGCGGCCTTCGGTGACGTAAAAATCCTTGAACAAATCAAAATCGGTCAGATAGAATTCATCCGACCCTGCAATCAGCGTCGTCCATTCCGCAGGCGCATCAAGGCTTGCTGTGGCAAGGCGGAAATTGACGTGGTCGTCATTGGTGTGGACGAACAGTTTCCCGTCACGAATATCGACGCTGTATTCCACGCCCTTTTCGCGCGCCTTGACCAGAATTTGCTCGCCAGTCGGATTATCTGCGCGAACAAGGCGTACTTCGCTGGTTTCGTTGTCACCGGTAGCGAGGATCAGCCAGTCTTCCTGCGCCGAAAGGCCCGCGCCGACGCGGAAACCTTCATCTTCCTCGCGGTAGATTTCCACATCATCGGCAACGTCGGTGCCGATTGTGTGCAAGCGGACATTGTCCACGCGCCAGTTCGCATTGGCCTTGCCGTAAGCAATCATCGTATCATTCGCGACCCAGGTGAGGCCGGACAAAGTCTCCGGAATAATGTCATCCAGCATTGCGCCCGTCTGGAGGTCCTTGATCCGTGCGGTAAACCGCTCGGACCCGTTGTCGTCATAGGAATATGCGAGATAGCGACCACTGTCGGACACCGACAGCGCACCGAGGCGGAAATATTCCTTGCCCTCGGCCAGCTGGTTTTCATCGAGCATCAGCTGCTTGTCGCCGCCAGCAACAGGCTCTCGATACCACATGCGGTATTCCTTGCCCTCCTCGAATTCCGACCAATACAGAAAATCACCATCCTTTTGCGGGACAGTGCTGTCGTCTTCTTTCACGCGGCCTTTCAGCTCTTCGAACAGCGTATCGACCAGCGGCTTGCGATCGGCCATTTCCTGTTCGAACCAGGCGTTTTCCGCCTTCACATAATCCAGCACGTCCTCGTCATCGATCTTGGGATAGGACTGGTCTTTGAGCCAATGATAGGGATCGGAAATGGTAATCCCGTGATGCGTGTAGCTGTGGTCGCGCTTTTCGGCGACGGGTGGTGCAGGCAGTGTTTTCTTGGTCAATTGGCTGTCCTTAGATCGGGCTTCTGATCCAGCAGCATCTTTCGCCGCTAACGGGGAGGCAAGCATGCCAGTGGCGAGTGCAAGTGCGGCGACAGATGAAAGTCTCATGCGGGATATCCCTGTTGGATTGATACTGGCTGTGGTAATCTATTCATATGAAACTATGTCGAGGGACGTACCGCGACAAGCGCCGATTGCAAATCAGGACCGAAAATTATGCTGATGCTCACTCACGAAGCCCGTCTTGCCGCCCTGCGCGAGGAAATGAAAC
>JAHDDJ010000467.1 GCA_020629385.1 Erythrobacter sp. | reverse complement strand
CCCTGCAGAACACCGGCCTGAATGGCGGCGCCCATGGCAACCACTTCGTCAGGGTTCACGCCCTTGTGGGGTTCCTTGCCGAAGAACTTGGACACTTCTTCGATGACCTTGGGCATACGGGTCATGCCGCCGACGAGGACAACTTCGTCGATGTCGTCAGTCTTGAGGCCCGCGTCCTTCAGGGCAGCCGCACAAGGCTTCATCGAAGCTTTGATGAGGTCACCCACAAGGCTTTCCAGTTTTGCACGGGTCAGTTTCACGACCATGTGCAGCGGGGAGCCGTCGGAGCCCATGGAGATAAACGGCTGGTTGATTTCGGTCGAGGAGGCGGAGGACAGTTCGATCTTTGCCTTTTCCGCAGCTTCCTTCAGACGCTGCAGGGCCATCTTGTCCTTCGTCAGGTCGACGCCGTTTTCCTTTTTGAACTCATCCGCGAGGTAGTTCACGATCCGCATGTCGAAGTCTTCACCACCAAGGAACGTGTCACCGTTGGTGGATTTCACTTCGAACAGGCCATCGTCGATCTCAAGGATGGTGACGTCGAACGTACCACCACCAAGGTCATAGACTGCGATCGTCTGTGTTTCTTTCTTGTCGAGGCCGTAGGCCAGTGCCGCAGCCGTCGGTTCGTTGATGATGCGCAGCACCTCAAGACCGGCGATCTTGCCTGCGTCTTTGGTGGCCTGACGCTGGGCGTCGTTGAAGTAGGCAGGGACGGTGATCACGGCCTGAGACACTTCTTCGCCAAGGTAGCTTTCGGCGGTTTCTTTCATCTTCTGCAAGATGACGGCAGAGACTTGGGCAGGGGAGTATTTCTCACCCTTGGCTTCCACCCATGCGTCGCCATTGCCGCCGTCGATCACGGCGAACGGCATGTTCTTTTTGTCTTTTGCGAGGTCTTTGTCGTCAAACCGACGGCCGATCAGACGCTTGACGCCGAAGACGGTGTTTTCTGGGTTGGTGACAGCCTGACGCTTGGCCGGTTGGCCAACGAGGCGTTCATCGTCGGTGAAGGCCACGATAGAGGGCGTCGTGCGCGCGCCTTCTGCGTTTTCGATCACGCGGGCCTGAGAGCCGTCCATGATTGCGACGCAGGAGTTCGTGGTCCCGAGGTCGATGCCAATGACTTTTGCCATGTTCAAATCCCTTTCCTAGGCGATGTGAGGCGGCACGGACCCGTGTCGGCACCCGTGCCTTATGGTTTTACGTGTCGAATGGGTCGGCCCATTCGGATCGATGGGTATATAGGTGTGCAAAACAGGGCCTGCAAGCTATGTGGAAGGCCTGAAATGCGCAAAATGGGTTAACAGATGGTTCCGTTGCGACCGACGATGACAATCCGTGGGGTTCAGGTGTTTCAGGGGATGCTGGATCGCGCCGCGCAAGAGCTGCTTTTGCAGCAGATTCGCACAGTTGTTGCAAAGGCGCCCTTGTTTTCGCCAATGACCCCTTACGGCAAGCCGATGTCGGTCCAGATGAC
>JAHDDJ010000466.1 GCA_020629385.1 Erythrobacter sp. | reverse complement strand
CCGTGAGAAGCATTAGATTGAAGAAAATACACATCCCTTTCTCACACGGCCGCTCCCTCTAAAACCGACCGTACAGGATAACCAAACCCACAGCAACAACAAAACAAATCAAAAAATGTCTCAACCACCAACGGCGCCAACACCACAACCGGCAACGACCGCCATTGTGGTAGCCACGCCGCCCGCCGCCGCACAAGCCTACGCCCCTACATTCTTTCAAGGCCAGCTCCCGGCGGCAACCGGCGAGGTTGCCAAAACAATCCAAAACACACCTCCGGACCAACAACGAACAACAGCTAACAACCTTTTCGCCTTCCTCACCGCACCGGACATCGACTGGCGCGACCTCAACGAAGGCACCGACGTTTTTACCGCGCTCATCGCAGTCCCAAACTCTCACCAAGTCCGTATCGTCTTCGGTCTGGGTTTCGGCACTCAACAAATCGGAATTCCATCACCCATCGCAAAAAAGCTCCTGCTTCTCCATGGTGAAGGAGACCAAACGATTGGACCGCCTGGCGTCTACGTCATCGATCACCAAATCGTCAAAAACACCAAAATGCGATGCCCCACCGATGCTACGGTCACCACTGCTTTCCAAAAACAGGGACACACACCAAACACAGCAGTCGCCAAAGCCGCCGACACAACCACCACAACGGATATCGTCCAGCTCGCCCCAATCCCAGCCTACTTCGTCTACGACGCGTGGAATCACGACATACCAGCCGCAGAGGTATTCGAACGTCTACAACTCTGCTCGCACACAGCACCATGGCTGGAACATGCCAAAAACTTCACGAAAACCTGTATGCTTAAATCATTTCGTGCCGCAGACTCACAACCATTCCTTCCCTCCCAGCAGCTCGACGCCCTTCCAACCCCGGCAGCCCGGAAATGGGCCGCCGCTTGCTTCGCAAAACTGTTTCCCAACCTCACACAAACAGTACAGGGCACAACACCTCAACCTCCCCACCCACAACATCCTCCCCAACAACAGAATCTGAACCTCTCACTCGACCAGATACAACAACTCTTGCACCTTGCAAATCAAACACGTCAACAAGAACCAGCCCACGAAGAGGAAAAGAAAGAAGACGGACAATTCCGGGTCTCCGCCCTCGAGAAAGAGACCATGCGCACCATGTGCGGGCTACCACCACACAGCAACGACTTCCCCGAATGGTTCAGAGCGCTCTTTGCAGAGCACCAGGACAAAAAGGACAAGCTACGAGTGGTCGCCACACGACTGCAGGAGAGCTACATCTTCGATGACGCCGAAGTCCCACTTTACTCAACGCTCCTCAAAACGATTGCAGACCGGGACTGGACGGCGTCGGATCTGGGGACACGGCCTGCCTACGATAACGCGGCTAAAGGCCTCTCCCCATTTGCTATGCTCGAGCTTTCCGTGGACGATGTCGCAGCCCTCACCGCGGCTGACGAGGATATTTCAAAGGCAACAGCCGTCACGGTGGCCGAACAAAAAG
>JAHDDJ010000465.1 GCA_020629385.1 Erythrobacter sp. | reverse complement strand
CCCAAACCCCAAACCCCAAACCCCAAACCCCAAACCCCAAAAGAGGATCCAAAGTTAGATTTATGAGATTTAAATGTGAAATTTATATTATTGAAAGGTTTACCAGGTTTTGGAGAGATCAAGTGTGTTGATGAGTATAAAAGGATCAATATGGGGAATATGTTTGATATTGAGATTGTGAGAAAAGTTATTTATAGATTTGGTTTGAGGAATAGTTATATTTTGATGAATTGAGTATAAAATAAGAAAATTTAAATTGATTAAAATCTCGTATAAAAGGAAGTGGATTTAAATTAATAAATGAAATCATTTATCTTATGTATTGTTCTCGTTGCATGGACTGCTAATGGACTCGGAGTTGTTGAAGAAGGTTCTGACAACTTCAATGGTAACTCTAACCTTGGTTTTATGAACAACCAAAAAGAACAAGAACTCCAAGCCTGGTTAGTCAGACTTACTCAAATGGAAGCTGATCTTAATGCTAGACAAGCTAACCTCCAAGCCTGGGAAGACAGACTTTCTGCCAGACAAAACCAATTAAATGCTGACACTGAACAAGCTAACGCTGACAGAGCTGCTTTAAACGCTGAAATTGAAGCTTTTAATGCTAAACAAGATGAACTCGACAGAATGGTCGAACAATTAAACGCTGACAGAGTTTCATTGAACGCTGATATCCAAGCTTTCAACCAACAAAGAAGTGACCTTGATGCCAAATGGGCTCAACTTAGAGCTAACCAAGATCAATTGGCTGCTGATCAAGCTGCCCTTGATGCTGCCAGAAATCAATTAAACGCTGACAGAGCTGCTCTTAATAACAAAGTTAATGCCTGGAATGTTGAAAACGCCGCCTGGGTTGAAGCTAATAACAAATTGGCCGCTGACCAAGCTGCCCTTGAAGCCGCTCAAAACCAATTAAACGCTGACAGAGCTGCCGCTGAACAAGATGCTGCTGATCTTAGTGCTAAAGAAGCTGATTTGAACGCCAAACAAGGAGATCTTGATGTCCAATGGAGTTCTTTGAGAGCTGATATGAATGCTTTGAACAATGCTAGAATCGCCTGGGAAGCTCAATCTGCCCAAGCCGAAGCCGACTTAAACGCCAGAATCTCTGAATGGAATATTAATGTTGAATCAACCACCGTTAGAATGAACCAAAGAGAAGCCGATCTTAACAATAGAAGTGACAGAGTCAACTTGAGAATTGCTCAATTAAATGGAGAGAGTGACTCTTTGGCTGCTCAATTAGCTGAATTAAGAAACTTGAATGCTTCTCTCAGAGCTGAACTTGAAGCTCTTCAAAACGCCTCAGAAAACAATGTTGTTGCTATTATCAAAGAATCTGAAAACAATCAAGAAAATGTTGATGAAAATGCCAGTATTGGATCTGCTAATGCTAGCCAATGGTATGACTAATCTATAGTATTTGATCTTTAAAAATTCGGGGTTTGGGGTTTGGGGTTTGGGGTTTGGGGTTTGGGGTTTGGGGT
>JAHDDJ010000464.1 GCA_020629385.1 Erythrobacter sp. | reverse complement strand
CGAAATTCGATCCACCGGAAGTAGAAACATCCGATCTTGCGCCGCTGGTTCTTTCGCTGGCGCGTTGGGGTACGACCGATCCGGCGGGACTTCCTTGGCTCGATGCACCGCCCACTGCCTCGATCGCTTCGGCTCGCGACAGGCTGCGCAAGCTTGGTGCGTTGGATGATGCGGGAGCGCTAACGCCTTGGGGCAACCAGATCGCAACTTTGCCGATGGATCCCGTGATGGGCGCGGCCGTGTTGTTTGGTGCAGAGGTCGATCAGGCCCGCGAAGTCGCCAAGCTGGTGCTACTGTTGCAGGAGCGCGGCCTGGGTGGGCGTAGTGAAGACCTGTTGCAGAGAATGTCCCGCTGGAATGGTGATCGCTCGAATCGGGCCGAGGCATCGCGTAAACTGGCATCCCGCTGGGCAAAAGCTGCCGAACGGCTGATTTCGGGCGCCGATGCTGAACCGATCAATCCGGCCATTTTTCTTGGCTTTGCCATGCGCGACAATATCGCCAAGCGGCGCGATGCATCGGGCGAGAACTGGATTTCAGCGGGGGGACGTGGCTATTTTCTTGACCCTGCATCTCCACTGGCGCGTGCGGAATGGATCGTGGTCGGCGATGCGCATGGGCAGGCGAAGCGCGCGCGGATCACAGCAGCTGCGGAAATAGAGCCGGATGAGATTGAACGGCATTTACACTATATGATCGAGCAGCGCCGGACGGTGCGCTGGAACGTTAAAGAGAAGCGTATCGAGGCACGGCTCGAGCGCAAGCTGGGTGCGATCACTCTGTCGAGCGGACCCGATGAATCGCCCAATGCAGACGAGATTTCTGCGGCTTTACTGGACGCTGCCAAGGGCATGCTTGACCAGCTAGTTCCTGCAGGACTTATCGCCCGAGCCCGCTTTGCCGGCATCGAGGCACTGTCATTGGATAGCTTGCGCGCAAACGCCGATCTTTGGCTTGCGCCATTGCTGGAGGGGCGTCGCAATCTGGATATCGGCAAAGGCGCTCTCGTCGATGCTGTTCTCGGCCAGCTCGATTGGAGCACTCGCCAACTGCTCGATACAATCGCACCGCGCCATTTCACCAGCGCAGCGGGTACGACGCACACTATCGATTATGAGGGTGAGGGTGCCCCATCAGTCGAGGTCCGCGTTCAGGCGCTATTCGGGTTGGATCGCCACCCTATGATTGGCACCACGCCCTTGCTTCTGCAGCTAACAAGCCCCGCGGGCAGACCTATTCAGGCAACCCGCGATTTACCCGGCTTCTGGCGCGGAAGCTGGCACGACGTGGCAAAGGACATGAAGGGCCGTTACCCCAAGCACCGTTGGCCGGAAGAACCGTGGACGGAAAAACCCAGCTTGAAGACGAAAAACGCCTTCGAACGGAAATAGGCCCGAGACTGTCAGTCTTGCGACACCAACAATGGCTTTTCAAAAAGCGGTGGCTGACATAAAGGGGCGCCAAGAGGAAATTATGGCTGCACGAATCTATCAAATCCC
>JAHDDJ010000463.1 GCA_020629385.1 Erythrobacter sp. | reverse complement strand
TTACATCTAATGGGATATTCGCGAAAACTGGTGACTCGATATCTTGTACCGTAATAATCTGCTGCGCTGTACTTGTGTTACCACAGGCATCTTGAGCAGTCCATACCCTGGTAATTACCTTTTCCTCTGGACAGCTTCCTGCTACCTCGCTTTCTGATAAAGTAATCGATACATTGGTATCACAATTATCAATCGCTGTTGGCGCTTCACTTGGTAAGGCTTCCTCACAGTTAAGCGTTACATCACTTGGGATGTTCGCTAAAACTGGTGACTCGATATCTTGTATTGTAATGATCTGTTGTGCAGTACTTGTATTTCCACAGGCATCTTGAGCGGTCCATAATCGCGTAATTACCTTTTCCTCTGGGCAAGTGCCCGCTACCTCACTTTCTGCTAAGGTGATCGATACATTGGTATCGCAATTATCAATCGCTGTCGGCGCTTCTGTCGGTAAGGCTTCCTCACAATTTAGCGTTACATCGCTTGGGATATTCGCGAAAACGGGCGACTCGATATCTTGTATTGTAATGATCTGTTGAGCTGTACTGGTATTTCCACAGGCATCCTGAGCGGTCCACACTCGTGTAATTACTTTTTCTTCTGGGCAGCTTCCTGCTACCTCGCTTTCTGATAATGTAATCGATACATTGGTATCGCAATTATCAATCGCTGTCGGCGCTTCACTTGGTAAAGCTTCCTCACAATTCAGTGTTACATCTAATGGGATATTCGCTAAAACTGGTGACTCGATATCTTGTATTGTAATGATTTGTTGTGCAGTACTTGTATTTCCACAAGCATCTTGAGCTGTCCATACTCGCGTAATTACCTTTTCCTCTGGGCAGCTTCCCGCTACCTCGCTTTCTGCTAAGCTAATCGATACATTTGCATCACAATTATCACTCGCTGTCGGCGCTTCTGTTGGTAAAGCTTCCTCACAATTTAGCGTTACATCTAATGGGATATTCGCGAAAACTGGTGACTCGATATCTTGTATTGTAATGATTTGTTGAGCTGTACTTGTGTTTCCACAAGCATCCTGAGCGGTCCATACCCTGGTAATTACTTTTTCCTCTGGGCAGCTTCCTGCTACCTCGCTTTCTGATAAGCTAATCGATACATTTGCATCACAATTATCAATCGCTGTCGGCGCTTCACTTGGTAAGGCTTCATCACAATTTAGCGTTACATCTAATGGGATATTCGCTAAAACGGGTGACTCGATATCTTGTATTGTAATTACTTGACTCGCTGTACTTGTGTTTCCACAAGCATCCTGAGCGGTCCACACTCGTGTAATTACTTTTTCCTCTGGGCAGCTTCCTGCTAACTCACTTTCTGATAAGCTAATCGATACATTGGTATCGCAGTTATCAATCGCTGTTGGCGCTTCTGTCGGTAAAGCTTCCTCACAGTTCAGTGTTACATCTAATGGTATGTTCGCTAAAACGGGCGACTCGATATCTTGTACAGTAATTACTTGACTCGCTGTACTTGTAT
>JAHDDJ010000462.1 GCA_020629385.1 Erythrobacter sp. | reverse complement strand
CGATGTGGTCATCAGTGCGGTGGGCGCTGTGAACCTCGTTTCGGCGACCACTTTCGACACCGGCATGGATGATGCCGGACTGACGTTTGTTGACGCGAATGCCGGTCAGCCGGGTTCGATTGGCTTCGGAACCGAAAACCTGCCCGGGTCGAATATCGATATTCGCAGCGATGCGGGTGTTACTGTCACAGGAACGCTCGATTCCAGCGGCAACATAGATGTGATCGGAGCCGGAGACGTTATCGTTCAGGAAGCCATTTCGGTGGGCGGAACTTTCCTCAATGGCGCAAATGTTACGCTGGTTGATGGTGCAATTACAGGTGGTCTCGCGATTGATGCCACGCTGGGTACAATCGATGTTACGGGTGACGTCAGCGTGGGCGGAACGATCACTTTCGATGCCGCGACCGATGTCACATTCGGCGATCTACGTTCCGACAATGGCGAGTTCGACATTGTTGCTGGCGGCAACATCACTTTCGGCAATGCCGGCGCAGCGGACAATCTGGCGTTTGATGCTGGCGGCGCAATCACTGGCGGCAATCTGGATTCCGGCAACTTCCTGACGCTCGATGGCGGCGATATTGCAGTGGCAAATGTCACCGGTCCGTTTGTCGGCATGGTGAGCGCATCCGATATCCTGTTCGGCACCATCAATGCGACAAACCGCGTTGAATTGACCGCTACAAACGGCAGCGTTGCCGCCAATATGGGGGCGGCAAATGTCACCAGCGGCGGTGATATTGTGGTTATCGCAAATGCGATCGACGTGGGCGATATGACAGCGGCGGGCGTGCTGAGCCTTGATGGTGGATCAGTCGCGCTGGGTGCAGGTAATGCAGACAGCATCGACATCACCAGTGGTAGCGACATTCTGTTCAACAGCCTTGTTTCGCCAAATGCCATCACGCTGAACGCGCTCAATGGCCGCATCGGCACCAATGGCGGTTCGGGCGATATCGACAGCGACGATGATGTCGACCTGACAGCGCAAGAAATCGCGATTGGCGATGTGGCAGCAGGTGGCTCTGTCACTGCCTCGGCCACGGATGGCAATGCTGCGCTCGGCAACATCACAGCGACCAGCAACGTAACGGTGACAGCCACCGGAACCGCGGTGGTTGCGGATGTTACCAGCGGCGGAGATACGTTTATCACCGGAACGACCGTGGGTCTGGGAACAGGCACAGTCGGCGGCGATCTGTCGCTGACTGCCACCGCCGGTGATTTGACAGGTATCGGGGCAGTGACGGTCGCAGGCGGAATTGCCTTGTCGGCATCGGGTGATGTCGGTTTCGGCAGTCTGGAAGCGCAGGGCGGTGCCTTCACTGTCGATGCGGGTGGCGATATCATCTTCGATACGCTGACCAGCGCCGATCTGGCGACTCTGGATGCAGGCGGTTTGATTGATGGCAACCGGATCGACGCTGTTACCGCGGTAACGCTCACGGCAAACAGCTCCATCGATATCGACCATGCAGAAGCAGGAACCGACTTCACCGCAACTGCGGGTG
>JAHDDJ010000067.1 GCA_020629385.1 Erythrobacter sp. | reverse complement strand
ACCGACTGCTCATATTCGATGAACATGTCAGCCATGCGGTGTTGCAACACCTGGAATTTGCCGATCGGAACGCCGAACTGTTTGCGTTGGCGCGAATAGTCGAGCGTCAGCTCGTTGGCGGTTTTGATCGCGCCGCAAGCTTCGGCGCACATTGCCGCGATGGCTTCATCCGCAACCAGCTCGACCAGCGGCAGGCCCATGCCTTCCTCGCCGATCAGGGCATCGGCCGGAACCGAGACATTCTCGAAATAGACTTCTGAAGCGCGGCGTCCGTCCACGGTTGGGTAATCGCGGGTCACGATGCCGTCGGTGCTTTTGTCGACCACGAAAACCGACACGCCCTCACGGTCCGTCTGGCCGCCCGATGTGCGCGCCGTAACTACCAGATGCGAGGCCCATGGTGCGCCGATCACAACAGCCTTGTGGCCGTTCAGGACATAGCCGTCGCCGTCGCTTTTGGCGGTCGTTTCCAGATTGCCAAGATCGTAGCGGCCACGCGGCTCGGCATAGGCGAAGGCGTAGATCCGGCTGCCATCGACGATTGCACCGATATGCTCTTCCTTCTGCGCCGCGGTGCCTGCATGTTTGAAGAAACCGCCCGCGCATATGACCGTCGGGATGTAGGGTTCGATCACCAGACCGCGCCCGAATTCTTCCATCACGACCAGCGAGTCGACCGCACCGCCGCCAAAGCCGCCATCCTCTTCGGAAAACGGCATGCCGAACAGGCCCAGCTCTGCCAGCTGCGCCCACAATTCGGGCCGCCAGCCGCTCTCGCTTTCAATTACGCCGCGGCGTGTGTCGTAATCATAGGTTTCACGCACCAGCCGTTGCAGGCTGTCGCGCACCATGTTCTGTTCTTCGGTGAAGTTAAAATCCACAAATTCTCTCCGGTGTGCGGTGCGTTAAAGGCCGAGGATCATCTTGGTGATGATGTTGCGCTGGATCTCGTTGGACCCACCGTAAATCGATGTTTTGCGCATATTGAAATAGGATGCTGCCGAGTGCTGGGCATAATCCGGGCCGATCGGATATTCGTTCGATCCGGCATCTGCGACATCGCGGTAATAGGGCATGCCGTAATGGCCCACCGCCTCCAGCGTCAGCTCGGTCAGGCGCTGCTGGATTTCGGTGCCTTTGATTTTTAGCACGGAGCTTTCGGGTCCGGGGCCGCGGCCTGCCTCTTCACCGGCAAGCGTGCGCAATTCGGTCATTTCCAGCGCTGCCAGATCGATATCGAGCTGGCTCACCTTGCGCGCAAAATCGAAGTCGCGGATCAGCGGCTGGCCGTTGTGCAATTCCTTGCCGGCAATCTCGCGCAATTGCTCGACCGCACGTTTGGAACGGGCGACACCGGCAATGCCGGAACGTTCGTGGGCGAGCAGGAATTTGGCATAGGTCCAGCCCTTGTTTTCTTCGCCGACGAGGTTTTCGACCGGCACGCGGACGTCGGTCAGCCATGTCTCGTTGACTTCATAGCCGCCGTCGATCAGCTTGATCGGGCGCACTTCGATGCCGGGCGTTTTCATGTCGATCAGGATAAAGCTGATGCCTTCCTGCGGCTTGGCGGCATCGGGATCGGTGCGGCACAGGAAGAAGCCCCAATCGGCATGCTGCGCCAGGGTGGTCCAGGTCTTCTGGCCATTGATCACATAATGGTCGCCATCGCGCACAGCTGTGGTGGCGAGCGAGGCAAGGTCCGAACCGGCACCCGGTTCGCTGTAACCCTGGCACCACCACACATCGCCGCTGCGGATGCCGGGCAGATGCTGGGCTTTCTGTTCTTCATTGCCGAATGTGTAGATCACCGGGCCGACCATCGACACGCCGAAAGGCAGCGGCATGAAGGCATTCACCCGCGCATTCTCTTCCGACCAGATATAACGCTGCGTCGGGGTCCAGCCGGTGCCGCCATATTGTTCGGGCCAAGCCGGAACAGACCACCCCTTTTCACCCAGAATCTTGTGCCAGGCGACCATGTCTTCCGGCTCCATATCGTCGCGCAGGCCCGATGCTTCGGCCTGCTTGGGATAGTTTTGTTCAATGAATGCACGCACTTCGTCGCGGAAGGCGATTTCTTCAGGGGTGAAATCGAGATTCATCGGGTTCTCTCCTAAGATCAATTGGGCCCGTACTGACATGTTTGTCAGCGACACGGAAGAGGGTTTTGATTGGCAACTTCTTTTCTGTGATAATTCCAACGCGGGCCATCGCGAAATGATCCTGCTCGACAAAGCAGCATCCCTATGGTGCAATGCGGAGCATGGACGAAACAACGCTCAGCAATGCAGTCGACGCACTGGCCGATGGTCTGCGCAGCCGGTCCGGTGATCTGGAAGAAGGGCGCTGCTTGCCTGCCGATATTGCAGGCGCATTGGCCGAGGCGGGGCTGTTCAATCTGGTCAAACCGGCAGAGCTGGGTGGCCATGAATTGCCGCCCGCCGCGATGATGCGGATTATTGCGCAGCTTTCCGCGATCAATGCCAGTGTTGGCTGGTGCGTGATGATCGGCACGACCTCGACCTTGGCCGGTGCCTATCTTGATCCCGACACTGCGAAGGCAATTTACGGCAATCCGTTAGACATCCATGGCGGCGTGTTTGCGCCAATGGGCAAGGCAGTCGATCAGGGCGATCACTATCTGCTCAATGGCACATGGCAATGGGGATCGGGTTCGGCCAATTGCACATGGCTCGGCGGCGGGGCGATGATTATCAAGGACGGCGAAATGCAGCGCGCAGAGAATGGCGCGCCGATGCACCGGATGCTGTTTTTCCCCGCGGACGCTGTGACATTTCATGACACGTGGCACGTCGCGGGGCTGAAAGGCACCGGGTCCGGTGACTTCTCGGTCGAGAATCTGATCGTCCCGAAGAGCCGCAGCGTGTCCTTTATTGCGGATGAGCCGCGCAACCCGGCGCCGTTATACAAATTTCCGTTGTTCGGCCTGCTGGCGCTGGGTGTTGCTTCTGTAACCCTGGGTAACGCGCAAGGCGCGCTGGAGGATATTACCGGCTTGCTCAAAGCCAAACGCACTGCGGGCGGCGCGCGCAGCCAGTCGCAGCGGGCGACCGTGCAAGCTGATATCGCCCGCGCCTCTGCCGCGCTTGGCGGGGCCGAGGCCTATCTTGCCCAGGCTGTCGGCAACGCGTGGCAGGAAGCGCAAAGCGATGCACCTATCTCGGTGGAGACGCGCGGCACCCTGCGTCTTGCTTGCGCGCATATGGCAGAGGTCGCTGCCGATGTGTGCAAGACCGCTTACACGCTCGCAGGCGGAACATCGGTCTACAGCAACAACACATTGCAGCGCCGCTTCCGCGATGCGCATGTCGCGACACAGCATCTGGTCGTCTCATCCGCGACCTTCGAGCTGTCGGGCAGAGTGCTGCTGGACGAGCCCGTCGACACAGCGATGCTGTAGGCCTGACGTTTTACCCCAGATCAGCCAGCACCGTATCGGCGGCCCATAGGGCCAGCGCTGCCAGCGTCAAAGTCGGGTTTCCGGTGGCGACGGTAGGAAATACCCCGCTGCCGACCAGAAACAGGTTCTGGTGATCCCATGACCTTTGGTCCTTATCGACCACCGAATTCGTGCTGTCGCTCCCCATCCGGTATGTCCCGACGATGTGCCCCGCACCGAAATACTGGAAATATTCGGTCGTAGCCCCTGCGGTCCCTTCGGGCACGACTGCGCCATTCGCATCGTAAGTGACAGAGAAGCTGGTCGGATCGCTGTCCGCATCTTCCTTGGTGATGGTCTTGGTGAATTCCTTCGCGCCCATCGCCGCGTAGATGTTGCTAGATACCTTCTTCGCCGCGACGAAACCCATCTTGGTGTAGTCGGACAGATCATAGGTAATGCTGGGGCGGGGCAGGCCAAGCCGGTCTTTATAGGTTGCGGACAGGCCGACGGTGCAATTGTCTTCCGGTGTTTGCTCGACCAGAAAACCGAGACGGAACTGCCGTGTAAGTGCATGGTTGAGAGCCGTTACCAGCCCCTTGCCCTGCTGCGCGGTTCCGCTGTCATTCAACTGGCTGTGATTGGTGCCGAGCACGAAATCGAGCGTCGTCGTATAGGGATCGCCGATAGGGAAGTTCCAGCCTTCATTGCCGATCTCGATCCGGAACGCTGCATGTTTGCTGCGAAACGCTCCATCGCGCATCGATTCAATGCCCGATGTAGAGAGCGGTCCGCGATACCCGAAGACCGGGTCCTTGGTATGCGCCCAGGACAGATAGATCGGGTGATCCATCAAATGCTTGCCGACCGCGCCGCTGGAATTGGCGACACCATTCGGGGTTTTTCCGTCATTGGTCGACATCAGCAGCAAACGTGGTGTTTCGATGGCATGCGCAGCAATGATGTAGCGCTCTGCGGTGACTTCGCCGCTTCCCGTCTGCCCGCCGTCGAACGTGTCATAGGTCAGATATTTGATCGAGGAGACCAGATTATCCTCGCCTACTACGATTTCCGAGGCGACGCTCTTGAACCGGATTTCCACCGAAGGGCTTTGACGCGCTTCATACAAAGTAACTGTCGGATCCCACTTCGCCTGAATCGGGCAGATCGGGATGCAATTGGTGTTGCCCGCACATTGGCGGCGGTTCTGGAACGGCACTGAATTGCGCGCTGCAGGCGTGTTGGTCACTTCCAGCTTTATGCCTTCCTGCGGTTCCAGCCCGGAAATCCCGGCTTTCACCGCATCGTCGACCAGCGAGTCCAGAATTTGCGGCATCGGATAGGAGTACCCCGAAGGAAATCCGATATCGTGATAGCCTTGATCCGCTGCATTGGCGGAAACGCCCATCTCGTGTTCGGCTTTGCCATACCAGTCTTCCAGATCGTCATAGTCGATCGGCCAGTCTTCCTCGACACCGTATACCGTCTTCATCTTGAAGTCGTTCGGCGGGAAACGCAGGCTGGTGCCAAGCCAGTGACGGCCGGTGCCGCCGCCGACCCGTTCATAGGTGCTGGCAAAGGCCAACGGCCCTTGCTGGTCCATGTAAGCCTGGTTGGAATTCTGCCAGCTATCCTCGCCCAGCGTCAGCGTGGTGGCGCGGCCAATCACGTGTTCGCTGGGATTGCTGGGCGATTGCACACCCTGCGCATCGGGTGTGACAATTGCGGGCGTATAGGGAGATTCCGGCACCTTGGCTTGGGCAGTGTAGAAGCGTTGCAATGCTTCTGCGGCAGAATCTTTGTAATCGATCCCCGCTTCCAGAATGCACACAGATTTCCCGGCAGCACCCAGCTGTTTGGCGATCAAGGCACCGCTTACGCCTGCACCGACAATGACAACATCGAAATGGTTGGTATCGGCCATGATCATTCTCCTCCGACAAGATCGCTGAGAGTGGACGGCTGGCCGCTCCAGTAGCCATAGCGCAATTCGCTGTAGCCCATGGGATGTGCCTGCCCGACTTTCCAGGCCCAGCCCTGGGTGTAGGCGTCGCTGGAGATCACCACCGAAGGCGCAAAGCTGCTCGAACCCTGCTTGTAAGCGAGCAAACCATCCGGGAAATACCACGCGCCGAGATACCACATCAGCGTCACGCAATTGGCCATGATGGCGATGTCGCCGTCAGGCTCGTTGGCGACCGCTTCAAGCACTTCTGCCGGAGATAGCCCCATCAGCTCGGTGAAGGCACTGCCACCATGTTCGGTCGCGTAATCGAGATAGGCTTGTGCCGTTTTGTGCGTGTCGAGCGACGGCCGCAGCTTGCTGGCGGCAATCCCCGTTAATGCGGACGAAATGGCGACGAAATTGTCGAGATCATTGGACATGTTTGATGCTCCTGCGCAGCCTTTATTCGGCTTTTTCAAGGACGAAGCTGAAATCGGATTCCTTGCCGTTGGTCGTGGTCGCATTGTTGTGGCACGACATGCAGCTGGATGTGGCTTGCGGTGTGTTGACCCAGCCATCGCCGGACCTTGTGGCCTGGACATAGGTTTCCATGGTGGTGTTGGCGGCAAACAATGGGAAGGGCGCGCCCATCGGATCGGTGGTGCTGCCGCCATCGGTAGGCCACTGGGTTGTCACCAGCCGGTAATTGGCCAGCGCTGTCCCTTTGAGCGCTTGCTGGAACTCGGGGTTCCATCGCGCGGCGCTGTCCACCGCTTCGCTGGGGTATGTCGTCGTGCGGACGATCTGACTGCGGAAGTTGCCGGGGAAGGGCTCGACTGCGGGATTCCATGGCTGCGGTGCTTCGGCATTCACTTCGCAATCGGTGCAGGACGGATCGTAGAAGTGGAAGCGGCCGCTCGACGTCGGACTGTCGGGGACGTTGTCCTTATGCTCGAATGTGCCCCACAGCCATTGCGGTTCCTGCTTCGTTTTGTGGACGATGTGCATGCCGACGAGACCCAGCGTTTCGGTGACGCAGCTCTCGGGTGTATCGGCGGTTGCGGGCGAATAGACATAGCCTTTCACCGAATGGAAATCGGCGGGATCGTCATCGCCTGCCAGCACTTTCCACGACACTTTCAGGACAATCGCGCCCATCGTGCCCGTGGTGTCTTTGGTCACATTGCCTTCCGGGAATGCGATGTCCTTGTCGAACGCGGCCTGCCCCGCTTTGCTGTAAAGCTTGTTGTCGACGATATAGTCATACATCACCTCGTTCACGAGGATCTGGTAACGGGCATAATTGCCGTTCTGGTCGATCAGCGGGCCGGTGTTGAGCGGCTCGCCGGAAATGCTCGCGGTAGGCGTTGTTGGCGTCTTGCTGATCATTTTCAGCACTGGCGCACCATCCGCACCGCCGGTGCAGATTTCCGGTGCAGGGACGCTTTGCCCGAAGGGTGGTGGAGCCTTACCGTCGGGTAGCATCAGACTGCCCATATCCTGCCAGCCCTGCCACATGGCCATGTCGCCATCGTCTTCGTGCAAGGCCACGAAAGTCAGCCAGGAATTGAAATCGAAATCGAGCTGCAGATCGGCAAGTTCGTTCCCCTGATTGAATGTTACTGCGCAGGGCAGGCCGCTCTTGGCCATTTCGGTGGTCACAGGTGTGCCGGGCTTGGGACTTTTGGTGATATTGCAAGTGTCGATGACCGGATTGATCGCGCCCAGCAGCGCGGCCTCCGTCTCGTCATCCATTTTTCTGCAGCCATTCGTCAGAACCAGCGCAGCGACCGCGCATACTGACCCGAATTTCCTGAAATTCGTCACCGGAACCCTCCTACCCAAATGTTCATGCAATTCCCGCCAGAGGGGCTGGATTGCGCCTGTAAGAGCGACCGGATTTTCTGTTCTGAATTCGAAGTCTTCGCCTCGTTTCTCCAGAAGCGTATGGCGATCTAATGCTACTGGCAATAGGCAAAAAATAAATAAAAATATTTCGAGAATTGAATGGTTTAAGCAATCGTTTTGATCAATGTCGCTTCCATGCAATTTCACCAAATAGAACCGCCCCACATTACGCGCACAGGCGTGTGTAACACTTGATGGGGACGAGAAAATAATGGCTGAAACCGGCACTTGCGCGAATCACTCGACTTGCAGCCACGTGGCAGACAATGGTCGGATTACCGAGATCAAACTGGATTGGCCGGGGGCTCCGGATGTGCTCAATCCCAACCATAGTGAAGAAGGCGAGCGGGTCGACCCGTTCGATTGCTGCCTTCCCGGTGGCGGCTCGACGCATGAGCTGGTCTTCCCGCCGGACGGCGCGCACGAGTTTTGGGTTTCGGGCCAGAAATATGATCATTTGGCCAAAGTTACTCTCGCCGGAGAAGCGACATTCCATTCGATGCCTGAAGGCAGTGAACCGCACGGAACGGCGTTCGACAATGAGGGCAATCTGTGGGTGACGTTCGAGGGGCTGGGTCAGCTGGCGCAGATCAATCCCGATGGTACGATAGCACGCACTGTCGATGTTGCTTTGCATGCATCGGAGATTGACGGTCCATATAATTCGCGCCCGCACGGCCTGACTGTGGCCGATGATGGCGCGCTATGGTTCACCGGCAAGCTGTGTAACACGGTGGGCCGCGTCGATCCTGACGGTACGGTCCGCCATTTTGTATTGCCGACTATCGGGGCTGTGCCGATCTATGTCGCGCAGGGCCCGGATGGGGCGGTGTGGTGCACCGAACTTGCCAGTTCGACAATCGCCCGGATCACTGCCGATGGCACGGTATCCGAAGTCTCGATCCCGACAGCAAACAGCCGGCCGATCACGATCAAGAAAGGGCCCGACAATGCTTCCATGTGGTTCACGCAGGAAGCAGGCGGAAAGCTGGGCCGGATCAATGTCGATGATCCCGATACGGTGATCGAATATCCCGTCCCGCTAACCGCGCATGACGCCATTCTGGGAGGGCATACATTCGACAGGGCAGGCAATTTGTGGGTGCAGCAATATCTGCATCCGCCAGAGCATGGCCCGACGGGTGACGATTACATCATCAAATTCGACAAGAGCATCATTGATGCCCCCGCTGGCGATCTGAGCGATGTCGCGATTACCTATTTCAAGGCGCCGTCACAGCGCACGGTCATGCACCGCATTACCGAAGGTCCGGATGGCGACATCTGGTTCAGCGAGCTGGGCCTGAACCAGATCGGCAAGCTGTCTGTGAAATAGCGTCAGCGGGGCGCGCCTGTTTATTTCTTGAGCGGCGGCTGTTTGCGGCTGAACACCAGCTCGGTCTCGCTCGAAGCCTTTGCGTCGTATGCATAGCCTTCCGCGTCGAAGCTTCTCAGGTCGTCGGCGCGGTCGATGCGGTTATCCATGATCCAGCGCGCCATCAGTCCGCGCGCGAACTTGACATGGTACATCAGCTTGCGCGCCTCTCCGTCTTTTACATTGAGGAAGGAAGCGGTGATCACAGGCGCATCCAGAGCATCACGATCGACGGCCTTGAAATACTCGTCCGATGCCAGATTGACGATGGTCCGGTCAGCATGACCCGACAGATCCTCGCCCAGCGTTTCGGCAATCCGGCTGCCCCAGAAATCATACAGTGATTTTCCGCGCGGGTTCTTCATCTTCGTGCCCATTTCGAGCCGGTAAGGCTGGATCGCATCCATCGGGCGGAGCAACCCGTAAAGGCCCGACAGGATCCGCAAATGGTCCTGCGCATAGGCGAGCGCATCATCGTCCATGCTTTTCGCCTCGAGTCCCCAATAAACATCGCCATCGAATGTCAGCCCGGCTGGCTTGGCCGAATTGCTTCGTCCATCGAGGTCGAAGGTCTTGAAACGGTCAACGTTCAGCTCTGCCAGCTTGTCCGAAATGCCCATTAGCTTTTTCAGGTCTTTGGCAGACTGCTTTTTGGCCACCGTCGCAATTGCGCGCGTATCATCCACCAGACGCGGCGCGGTGATGTCCAGCCCTGTCTCCAGCGGATCGAAATTGAGCTTTTTGGCAGGCGATAGCAGAGTAATCATGGTGGAGGCGTCAGCCCTTTGCGATGGCGGTTG
>JAHDDJ010000066.1:6525-9436 GCA_020629385.1 Erythrobacter sp. | reverse complement strand
CAGACCCCGGCCTTGAATGTGTTTATGCGTGTCATGGGCCTAGACTATCCAGCGCGTGCTGGCAGTGCAAGCCTATGGAACATTACAGCTTTTCGGTCAGCTCCGGCACAGCTTTGAACAGGTCTGCGACCAGACCGATATCGGCGACCTGGAAGATCGGGGCGTCTTCATCCTTGTTGATCGCGATGATCGTCTTGGAATCTTTCATCCCCGCAAGGTGCTGGATCGCGCCCGAGATACCGATGGCGATATAGACTTCGGGTGCCACGATCTTGCCGGTCTGGCCGACCTGATAATCGTTGGGCACATAGCCTGCATCCACCGCAGCGCGCGATGCGCCGATGCCTGCGCCGAGCTTGTCGGCCAGCGGGGTGATGATGCTTTCGAAAGTCTCGCCGTCTTTCAGCGCGCGGCCACCCGATACGATGATCTTGGCGCTGGTCAGTTCGGGGCGCTCGCTCTCGGCGATTTCCGCGCTGACAAAGCTGGAGATGCCCGCATCGCCGGGGCCGGAAACAGCCTCTACGCTGCCGCTGCCGCCTTCGGGTGCTGCCTTGTCGAACGCGGTACCGCGCACGGTGATGACCAGCTTGGCGTCGGAGCTTTCGACGGTTGCAATCGCGTTACCGGCGTAGATCGGACGGGTGAAGGTCTTCTCGCCCTCGACCGAGAGAATGTCCGAAATCTGCATCACGTCGAGCAAAGCTGCGACACGGGGCGCGATGTTCTTGCCGGTGGTGGTGGCTGGCGCGAGGAATGCGTCGTGGTCAGCCATAAGGCCAGCAACCAGCGGTGCCACGTTCTCTGCAAGCTGATGTTCGTAAGCCGCATCGTCTGCAAGGTGGACTTTGCCCACGCCCGCGATTTTCGCGGCTTCGTCCGCCACGCCTGCGCAGCCGGAACCAGCAACGAGCAGGTGGACTTCACCCAGCTTCGATGCGGCGGTGACGACAGCCAGAGTGGCGTCCTTGACGGAGGAGTTGTCGTGTTCGACCAGTACGAGGGTTTTCATCAGGCGACTCCCATTGCTTTGAGCTTGGCGACCAGCGCATCCACATCTTCGACCTTCTCACCGGCCTGGCGAACCGGCGGCTCGCTGACATTGGTGGTGGTCAGGCGCGGCGCGATATCGACGCCGTAATCGGCAGGCGATTTGGTATCGAGCGGCTTTTTCTTGGCCTTCATGATGTTCGGCAGCGAGGCATAGCGCGGCTCGTTCAGGCGAAGGTCGGTGGTGACGATGGCCGGCAGCGCCAGCTTCACGGTTTCAAGACCGCCGTCAATTTCGCGCTTGACGATTACATGATCGCCATCGACTTCGACAGTGTTGGCGAAAGTGCCTTGCGGACGCTCCATCAGGGCAGCCAGCATCTGGCCGGTCTGGTTGCTGTCATCCGAAATGGACTGTTTGCCCAGCATCACGATGCCGGGGTTTTCTTCGGCCGCGATGGCTTTCAGGATCTTGGCAACTGCCAGCGGCTCGACTTCCTCATCGGTTTCGACGAGGATCGCACGGTCTGCACCCATGGCGAGCGCGGTACGCAGCGTTTCCTGCGCTTTGGCCGGGCCGACCGATACGGCGACGATTTCTTCGGCCTTGCCCGCTTCTTTCAAACGAATCGCTTCTTCGACAGCGATTTCGTCAAACGGGTTCATGCTCATTTTGACATTGGCAAGATCAACGCCCGAACCGTCCGCCTTGACGCGGGGCTTTACGTTGTAATCGATAACCCGCTTAACGGGTACGAGGATTTTCATAGGATACCTTTCCTCTCAAGAATCTCTGATCGCGGCCTAGCTTGCGTTTACGTAAACGTCAAGTTGAGCCGGGTTCGAAACTGGTGTGCATCGCCTTTGGAACGAGCATCCCCGCCCTCGCGTTCCGGGGAAGTTTGGTCAAGCATGAACTTTACCTTGTCGCGCAGTGCCCGTAGCCTTTGTGAAGGAGGGCCCGACAATGTTACGATCGATTTTTTTAGCGGTTGCTGCATGCCTTTTAAGCGCTTCAGCTCCCCCCGTTCTCAGAAGCACTGCTGCCCCGGCCGAAGACGCACCGCCTCCCACGGCGACACTTGACCAGATGGACTGGCTGGTCGGCCAATGGACCGGCACCGGCATTGGCGGTGCGCCCGCGCATGAAAGCTGGCTCCCACCTGCGGGCGGCACCATGGTAGGTACCTTTGTGCAGGAGGACGGCAAGGGCAGCATCCGCTTCACTGAGCATATGTATCTGCTGGAAGAAGAAGGCACGCTGGTTCTCAGGTTGAAGCATTTCAACGCCGATCTGACCGGTTGGGAAGAGAAGGATGACATGCTGACCTTCCGGCTTAAGGCGATTGCTCCATGCTTTGCCCAATTCGGTGGAATCACCTTCAGCTGCATCGCCATGGGTGACCCAAGCCGCGGGCTGTTCATCACCGTCACAATGAAAGAGGGCGGTGAACTCGCGTTCCGCCTGCTGCGCTCGGATCTGGCGCCTGTCGAACAATGCATGGATGCTTACGACATCCCGCAACAGGAGGCGTGTCTGACCAGCCTGTTCGAACGCACGGATGGGAAAAGGGCCCGATACTCGGCAGCAGCTATCGAGCATTACACATCGCTGGCCGAGACTATTGCCGAGCGTGGCTATCTCGCCGAGCCTGACCCTGAAGGACAGCCGGACCTGTCGATTGTCGAGAGTATCCGCTCCGGCGAAGCGGCCTTTCTGGCGTATCGCGACGCAGAATGCGGGGCTGTCGTGGTCGGCATGGAAGCGACCGTTTCCCCCGATTCGAGAACGCTGTCCTGCGCGATCAGGCTAACGCAGAGCCGCACCCACACCATCTGGAAAAACTGGCTGGCCGGGACAGATTCAACACCTGCTGTTTTGCCGGAGCCAAATTTTGGGACGTAAAAGAAAAGCCGCGCC
>JAHDDJ010000066.1:2140-6425 GCA_020629385.1 Erythrobacter sp. | reverse complement strand
ATGCCGCCTGCTTGACCTCGGCGACAATCTTCTTCGCAGCGTCGCCCAGATCATCGGCGGGGACAATCGGCAAGCCGGAATTGGCGAGGATTTCCTTGCCCTTGTCGACATTGGTGCCTTCCAGACGGACCACCAGCGGAACGCCCAGATCGACTTCTTTCGCGGCGACCACAATGCCTTCCGCGATGGTGTCGCAGCGCATGATACCGCCGAAGATGTTGACCAGAATGCCTTCGACAGCCGGGTCTTTCAGGATGATCTTGAACGCAGCGGTCACTTTCTCTGTGGTGGCACCGCCGCCCACGTCGAGGAAGTTGGCCGGGAATGCGCCATTCAGCTTGATGATATCCATCGTCGCCATGGCGAGGCCTGCGCCATTGACCATGCAGCCGATATTGCCGTCGAGTTTGATGTAAGCGAGGTCATATTCGCTGGCTTCGACTTCGGCCGGGTCTTCCTCGGTCTCGTCGCGCATCTCTTCGACATCCTTGTGACGATAGAGCGCGTTGCCATCGAAGCTCATCTTGGTGTCAAGCACCAGCAGCTGACCGTCGGTGGTTTCGACCAGCGGGTTGATTTCCAGCATCTCGCAATCGAGTTCCATGAAGGCTGTGTAAAGCTGCTTGGCCAGCTTCTGGCACTGCTTGTTCAGATCGCCGCTCAGTTTGAGCGCGAAAGCCACGGCGCGGCCATGATGCGGCATGAAGCCTTGCGCCGGGTCGATGGTGATGGTGGTGATCAGTTCGGGCGTGTTATGCGCCACATCTTCGATATCCATGCCGCCTTCGGTCGATGCGACCATCGCGACCTGCCCGCTGGCACGGTCCACGAGCATGGCGAGATAATATTCTTTCTCGATATCGACGCCGTCGGTGACATAGAGGCGGTTGACCTGCTTGCCTTCGTCACCGGTCTGGATCGTGACCAGCGTGTTGCCGAGCATTTCCTTGGCAGAAGCTTCGACTTCCTCGATGCTCTTGGCCAGACGCACGCCGCCTTTCGCGTCAGGGCCTAGTTCCTTGAATTTGCCTTTGCCGCGACCACCCGCGTGGATTTGTGCCTTCACCACATAAAGCGGCCCGGGCAATTTCTTCGCGCCTTCGACAGCCTCTTCAACTGTCAGGGCGGCGTGACCGGCCGGAATGCCGATGCCATATTTCGCGAGAAGTTCTTTGGCCTGGTATTCGTGGATATTCATGAGGTGTCCGTCTCTTTGGGAAGGAAAAGAATCTGCTGCGCGCCTAAGCATGGTTTGGCGCCTATGAAAAGTGCTGCCTTGCAAACTTTAGTCTATCGTCCCAACAGCGACTGAGCATGATAGATCGTTCCCGCCTTGAACAGATTCTGGATGAAGCCGGCCGGATTGCCTCCGGGCTGTGGCCGGGCGCAGGCCATGTCGTTGATACTTGGGAAAAAGAGGCGGGCAGCCCCGTATGCGCTGCCGATATCGAGGTCGACGGGTTCCTGCGACAGGAATTGGGGAAATTATTGCCCTCTGCCGGTTGGCTGTCCGAGGAAACTGCCGACGATCCGGAGCGGCTGGAGAAGGGCCTGATCTGGCTGGTCGATCCGATTGACGGAACCCGTGATTTCATCAGAGGCCGGACAGGTTGGTGCATTTCAGTTGCGCTGATCAGCGAAGGCCGTCCGCTGATCGGAATGCTCGATGCCCCGGCACGCGGTGAAAAATGGGTCGGCGTTGCGGGTCAGGGAGCGTTCCGAAACGGGGAGCGCCTCGCCGCATCCACAAGGGAAGAATTTGTCGGCGCACGCGTTCCTGCAGCATCCTTGCAGAAAGTCGACCAGATCCTGACGATGGTCGACCAGCCCAATTCGATCGCGTTGCGGGTTGCGATGGTGGGTGCTGACGAGGCCGATCTGGTGGCAACTTTGCGCTGGGGATTTGAATGGGACATCGGTGCCGCCACGCTGATCGCGCGGGAGGCGGGCGCCACGGTGACCGATGCATTCGGCAAACCCTTTGCCTATAACAAGCGCGATCCGCGCGCTTTCGGCATGATGGTCAGTGCACCAGCGATTCACAAAGACGCGGTCGCCCATCTTGCAGAGCGGGCCAACGCACTCATCGGAAGCACATAAAAAAGGGCGACCGCTAGGGCCGCCCTTTCTATTTCTGGATGACGTCAGGTTTACTGGGCAGCGCGTGCTGCAGCGACATCTTCCTGCGTGATCGGAATGATCTTGATTTCCACCCGGCGGTTCATGGCCCGGCCTTCCTCGGTCGTGTTGTCGGCAATCGGGGCGGTTTCACCGAAGCCCTGCCAACGGATACGCGCCGAATTCACACCGCGCGATGTCAGATAGTTCGAAACCGCCTGTGCACGGCGTTCCGACAAAGTCTGGTTGTAGCTGTCCGAGCCAGTCGAATCGGTATGACCGTACACGTCGATCAGGCTGTCGGGATAGGTCTGCAAGCTGCTCGCCACAGTGTCGAGCGTGTCGCGGAAGGCCGGTTTGATTGTATAGCTGTTGACGTCAAACGTCACACCATCGGGCAGATTGACGAGAATCGCCTCGCCGCCATCGACTTCGGTCACATCCACGCCCGAACCGGCGGTCTGCTCTTTCAGTTCCTTGATCTGCTGGTCCATCTTGTTGCCCACGACACCACCGGCGACGCCGCCGACACCAGCGCCGATGATACGTCCGGTCTTGCCCCCGATAACGCCGCCAAGCAGCCCGCCAAGAACGGCGCCGCCAACGCCGCCGATTGCGGTGCGGGAGACTTTGCGCTCTCCGGTGTTGGGGTCAGTGACACAGCCCGACACTGTCATCAGCGACATGGCTGCCAGGCTGGAAACGAAAATACGTGATTTCTTCATAGTCATCCCTCCTCAGGGTTTGCGGCAGGTGGTTAACCCGATGCCGCCGTGAATGCTTGTGTCAGACTTAACGCAGGCAGAACAGCCATGTTCCGTGAATTTACAAATGCGAGACAGGCTGGCGCGGCGCTGCTTTTGTGCTAGCGGGGAAGGGTGACACCGTTTCCTTGGACAGATTTGCTGATTATCGGCGGGCTTATCGTGCTCAATGGCGTCTTTGCCATGTCGGAGCTTGCGATTGTGTCTGCGCGCACAACGCGCCTGCAAGCTGCCGAGGAAAAAGGCAGCGGGGCAGCACGCACTGCGATGGCTCTGGCGGCCGATCCGGGCAAATTCCTCTCCACCGTCCAGATTGGCATTACGCTGATCGGTATTATCGCCGGTGCCTATTCGGGCGCGAGTTTGGGCGGACCTGTGGGCGAGCGGTTGGCGCGTCTGGGCGTTTCGGATGAATTTGCCGATGATGCCGGTTTTGCGCTGGTGATTGCGCTTACAACCTATTTCAGTCTGGTTGTCGGAGAGTTGGTGCCCAAGCAATTGGCACTGCGCGCAGCCGTGCCGATTTCGCTGGTTATGGCGCGGCCGATGGCGCTGCTTGCCAGGGTTGCCGCGCCGCTGGTGTGGATTCTCGACACATCCTCCGGCTTGCTGATTCGCCTTTTCGGCATACGGTCTGGCGGACAACCTTCGGTGACAGCCGAAGAATTGCAGATGATCTTTGCCGATGCGACCAATTCGGGCGTGATCGAGGCAGAGCAGCATCAGATCCTGACCGGCGCTGTGCGGTTGGCGGAGCGCCCTGTGCGCGAAGTGATGACGCCGCGCACCGAAGTCGACTGGATCGATGTTAATGCCGACGAAGATCAGATTCGCGCAACCATTGATGCCAGCCCGCATTCGCTTTTGCCGGTTGCGGATGGCTCGCCTGACAAAATCCTCGGCATTGTCAAAGTACGCGAAGTTCTGGCGCGGATGGTCAACGGGGTCCCCGTCAATCTCAAGCGGTTGATGGTGAAAGCGGAAATCGTCCCCGACCAGCTGGATTCGATGGATGCGCTGCGCACCTTGCAGCAGGCCGATGTCGCCATGGCGATGGTGCATGACGAATATGGCCATCTCGACGGGATTGTTACGCCGGTCGATCTTCTCACCGCACTGGTTGGCCAGTTTGTCAGCGATCAGGACGAAGGCGACGCGCCCAGCCTGGTCGAGCGTCCGGACGGATCAATGCTGGTGTCAGGAGGCATGTCGGCAGACGAGCTGGCAGATCGCCTGGGGCTGACCTACAGCGATGACCGCGAATTCGCGACGGCTGCCGGTTTTGTTTTGTCAGTACTGAAAAAGCTGCCGCTTGAAGGCGAAAGCTTTGTCGAGCAGGGTTGGCGTTTCGAAGTGCTCGATATGGACCGCCGCAAGATCGACAAGCTGCTGGTGAGCGAAGA
>JAHDDJ010000066.1:0-2040 GCA_020629385.1 Erythrobacter sp. | reverse complement strand
CGGCGCTTGAGGCCAAACACATCAACCAGGTATAATCGCCTGACTGCTAACGCCGTCACCTTCGGGAGCGGCCACGATATCGCGGGTGATGCTACCCTTGGCGACCGTGTTGGTCTGCGGATCGCCGACCGAAGAGCGGATGCCAGGGGCTGCCACACCGGCACGGTCCAGCGCGCTGGTTTCCACCGAGCTGCGCGGTGCAGGACCGCCGAACAGGGCTTCGAGAGCCTGCTCGCTTGCAGTACCTTCAGCAGGACGCGGTGCGCCCGGAGCAGGCGGTACCAGATTGAAATCCGGCGGTACCACCAGAGGCGCCTGACGCTGGACAGCAAATTCGTCCGGACGTTCGCGGCCCAGAATGCCGCCGCCGCTGCCGCAGGCTGCCAGCATTGCGCTGGTTGCGCCGAGAAGGATGAAAGTGGTTGTCTTACGCATAGCTCTTAACTCTCCGCAGCCGCAGCTGCCTCGCTTGAATTGTCATCCTTATCGCGCACGAAGAAGGATCGCACAAGGATGATCACGACGCCGATGGTGATAGCGGCATCGGCCAGATTGAAAATGAGGAAGGGACGCCACTCGCCGAAATGCAGATCGGCATAATCGACCACATAGCCCAGCTCGTAACGGTCGATGATATTACCCAGCGCGCCGCCGAGGATCAGCGACAGGCCGAAAATATCGCCAAAGGCTTTTTCCCGAAACATCCAGATCGCCACCACCAGCGCGATCAGCGCGGTCAGGGCAACCAGACCCCAGCGCATTTCGGGGGAAGTGGCCTCGAACATACCCAGTGAAACGCCGTAATTCTTCACGAAGGTGAAGTTGAAGAACGACACCAGCTCCATCGATTGGCCGATTTTATTGAGCCCCAGCGTGTTGAGGACATAATCCTTCAGCCACTGGTCGGCGGCAAAAATAACCAGCGCTATGCCAAGGCCGATCAGCTGGAACTTGCGAACCGCGCTCACGATGCGGCTCCTTCGGCGGCATCATAGGCAGCCACGACCGTGTCGCAGCGTCCGCACAAGGCACCGTCCTCGGTGACCTCGGGCAACAAGCGCCAGCAGCGGCCGCATTTATGGTCAGATGTGCGCGAAACTTCCACGTTGTCCCCTTGGCCGCGTGTGACTGACGCAGCGATGAACAGCTCTGCCAGATCGGTATCGGTGAAACCTTCTGGGACCATGCCTTCGGGGACCACCACATCGGCTTCAAGGCCGGAGCGTATGGTCTTCTCGCGCCGCAGCGGCTCGATGGCTTCCATCACTGTTTCGCGCAAGCTCCGCAACGCCGCCCATTTCGGGTTCGGCGCACCGACTTGCGGAATGCTTGGCCATTCGAGCAAATGGACGCTGCCACCTTGCTCGTCATCCTCGGGATAGCGCGTTTTCCAGACTTCCTCGGCGGTATAGACCAGCACCGGCGCGGTATAGCGGATCAGCGCGTGGAACAGGATATCCAGCACCGTTCGATAGGCGCGGCGCTTGGGATCATCCGGGTCATCGCAATAGAGGCAGTCCTTGCGGATATCGAAGAAGAAGGCCGACAAATCTTCGTTGCAGAAATCGACCAGCAAGCGCGTGTAGGAATTGAAGTCGAAATCATTCACGGCCTGCCGAAGCTTGCGGTCCAGCTCTGCCAGTTCGGCCAGAATATAGACTTCCAGCTCGGGGATCGGAGTGTCGTCACCCATCTCGCCGACAAAGCCGTCCAGTGCTCCCAAAAGGTAGCGGAAGGTATTGCGCAGCTTGCGATAGGTATCGCCCACGCCTTTCAAAATCTCGTCACCTATTCGGTGATCTTCGGTGTAATCGACGCTCAGCGCCCACAGGCGGATAATGTCTGCGCCGTACTGTTCCATGACCTTGAGCGGATCGACCGTATTGCCGAGGCTCTTGGACATTTTCATGCCCTTGGGGTCCATGGTGAAGCCGTGGGTCAGCACCGCCTTATAGGGCGCACGGCCGCGTGTGCCGCAGCTTTCCAGCAGGCTCGACTGGAACCAGCCGCGATGCTGGTCGCTGCCTTCCAGATAAAGGT
>JAHDDJ010000461.1 GCA_020629385.1 Erythrobacter sp. | reverse complement strand
TGTTTTGCACCAGACGGAACCATACAAACACGACTTTTTTCTAAAGGAATTTCGACAACCTTAGAAATCAAGTCATGTCAAAGAAGAAGCGACGCCGGTTTACCGGCATTGAAAAGATTAAGATCCTGAAGCGCCACCTAGTGGAGGGCGAGCCCATATCCGATGTTTGCGAGGCAGAAGGCATCTCGCCCTCGATCTTCTACCAGTGGCAGAAGAAACTCTTCGAGGGCGGTGCTGAAGTCTTCGATAGCAAGCGGGAGCGCAGCTCATCACTGGCTAGTCGCGACGCCAAAATACAAGAGCTGGAGCAGCGGATCACTGAGAAAAACGAAGTGATCTCCGAGGCTGTAGAAGCCCTAGTCATCGCAAAAAAGCAAGCTGGGGATCGCTAGCGAAGAGCTGGGTGTCGATGGAGCTGCGCGACGAGATTGTCAGCTTCATCGACCACTGGCAGCTCCGCAGCGGCATCGCACTATGCGTGCTCATCGGGTGGCTGGGTATCAGCAGATGCCGCTATTACGACTGGAGAAAGCGCCAAGGCCAGCCCAACGAGCATAACGCTCCGATCCCAAAAAAACACTGGGTAACTGAAGCTGAACACACAGCGATCCTCAGCTACGCGATGGAAAACCTAGAGGCAGGATACCGTCGGCTCACCTACCTGATGCTAGATGCTGACATAGCTGCGGTGAGCCCTACTACGACTTACAGAATCCTCTCACAGGCTGATATGCTCAACCCTAGAAAGTATGGCCCTAGCAAAAAAGGCACAGGGTTTGAGCAGCCACTCAAGGCCCATGAGCACTGGCATATCGATTTTTCTCATATCCGATTAGGCTCCGAGTTCTACTTCCTGGTAGCGGTGCTCGACGGCTATAGCCGAGCTATCGTCAGCTGGGCCATCAATGAAACAATGACCGAAGATGATGCTCAAATCGCTATCCAGCGAGGCTTGGAAAGCTACCCTGGTGCAGCGCCGCGTATCATCAGTGACAACGGTAAACAGTTCCTATCAGGTGACTTCAAGAGCTTCATCAAGACCTGTGAGCTGACCCATGTGACTACTTCGCCCTACTACCCTCAGTCCAATGGTAAACTAGAGCGGTTCAATGGAACGATAAAAGGCGAGTGCATCCGAAAGAACTGCCCAGTCGACCTAGAGGATGCGCGGCGTATAACGACGCGCTATGTGGATGACTACAATCATGTGCGCTTGCATGGTGCGCTCGGCTACGTCACTCCGATGAGTCGTCTTGAGGGTCGAGATGTGGCGATAAAGGCTGATCGGAAACAGAAGCTAGCGGTAGCCAAGGCTGGTCGTGAGCAGGAGTATATGCGAGAACAGGCGGAGCAAATCGCAGATAAAGAAAAAAGCATTTTTTCTTCGGAAAAAATCCATGATAACCTAGCAGCATCCGGGAAAGAGAGAGGTCAAGAAGTCCCGCAACCTCAGCCTGACGATAGGAAGGGTGAGGTGAGGACAATTCTTGAAGCCGAACGACCGGATGCTACGGAGCCTCACGCC
>JAHDDJ010000065.1 GCA_020629385.1 Erythrobacter sp. | reverse complement strand
GCCGACACCCTGATTAACCAGATGCGTTTGCGCCGCGCTGCATTGGCCGAACAGGCAGGTTCCATCCTCGCGAAACATCGGATCGTGATGGCAGTGATCATCCGCGCCGATCTTGCCTCGGCTGGCCGCACTGGCCAACTGGCCCAGGCCAAGCTCACCATAGGTTGTGCGCGAATATCCTCCGCTCGGAATCGGCAGGCTTACGGGCACGCCGTCCACAATCGGCGAGGCTCCACCACCCGCAGCACTGTCGAAGCCTTTCCGGCTGAAGATGATCTTCATAGCGCGCTTCCTGCCCTTGCCCGACAATCATGACAAGGCTTGCGCAAAATGCATCAAAGAGTAGGTAGCAGAGCATGAAAGCCACAGCCCTTATCATGGCCGGTAAACGCTCCGGCGTCCTCGATCCGCTCGCTGCCAATGCGGGTGTAGCGCAAAAATGCGTCGTTCCCGTGCTCGGCGTGCCGATGGTCGAACGCGTTGTCCGCGAGGTTGCGGGATGCGACCGGATCGCCAAAATCCATATCGTCGCGCATGAGCCTGAAGAAATCGAACAGCTTCCCACCGTTGCCGCGCTGATCAAGGAAGGCCGCCTCGAAATGCGGCCCGGCGCGTTCAATCTGGTCGACAGCGTGTTTGCAGGCGCTGAGGGTGCGGAATTCCCGTTGATGATCACCACGGCAGACAATTGCCTCGTCACGAGCGAAGGCTACGCCGAATTTATCGACAAGGCGCTTGCTGCAGAGGCCATGGCGGCAGCAGCTCTGGCCCGCAAACAGGATGTGCAGGCGGCTGATCCCGAGGGCCAAAAGAAGTTCTACGAGTTCCGCGATGGCGGATATTCCAATTGCAACACGTACTGGATCGGATCACGCGAGGCACTGGGCGCTGCGGAAATCATGCGCAATGGCGGGCAATTCGTAAAATTTCCCAAGCGCATCGCGCAAGCCTTTGGCGTTATGAACCTGATCCGTTTCTATTTCGGCTGGGGCACCAAGGAAAAGATCTTCGAGCAGGTTTCCAAGCGTTTCGGGTTCAAGATGTGCCCGATTGTCATGTCGAAGGGCGATTATGCTATCGACGTCGACAACCAGCGTACCTTCGACGTGACCGAACGCATGCTGAAAAAGCGCGGAGAGATGGCAGGCTGATCGCCTGATCCGGCACCGCGCATGAAACGGCTTATCCAGAATATCGGCTGGCTCCTGACTGGGCGCGGGCTGAATGCTGTGCTGAGCCTTGTCTATCTCGCGCTGGCGACACGCACACTGGGGTTAGACGGGTTCGGGTATTTTGCGATTATCGTTGCGCTTGGCCAGACGGTGACCGGGATCGCCAACTTCCAGACATGGCAATTCGTCGTGCGCTGGGGGGCAAGCAAAGACGGGCCCGCAGAAGCCACCGGATTTGCCATCGCGCTTGATATGCTATCCGTGATCGGCGGAGCGGTTGTCGCCGCGCTGCTGGTCTATACTGCGCAATTCTGGCTTCCTTTGCCCGACGATCTTTTGTGGCTGACATTCGGCTATTGCATCGTCTCTCTACTATCGATCCGGACTACGCCAACCGGCCTGCTGCGCCTGCGCTTCAAATTCGCCAAGGCGACTGCTGCCGAGGCAGTACAGCCGGTGATCCGCGCCGCCGGTGCCGTGCTGGCGTTCTTTTTCATGCCCACAGTCGCCGGTTTCATACTCGCCTGGGCCGCCGCTGAAGTCGCCGTGGCTGCCAGCCTGTGGTGGACGGCCGCCCGGATGGAGAAAATCGATCTTAGTCAGGTCAGTTTGACCCGCATCCCGCGCAAACATCCGGATGCGTGGCGCTTCGTCTGGGCGACCAATATGTCCGGCAGTCTGATCGTTGCGGGCAAGCAAGTGATGATCCTGCTGGTCGGCGCGATTGGCGGAGAGGCCTTTGCCGGTGGTTTCCGCGTGGCTTCGCAATTGGGGCAGGCACTGGTCTCGCTCGCCCAGACAATTTCCAAGGCCATCTATCCCGAGCTGGTCCATGCCAAGGACGATGCCGTTGAAATGGCGCGCAAGATGGCCAATATCGCACTGATCGGCGGGGTGCTGGCAGTCTTCGTCGCGCTGATGTTCGGCCGCTGGGGACTGGAAACCATCGCCGGTGACGCTTTCGGTGCGTTCTATTGGGCGATGGTCATTCTGGCCATTGCAGGTGCGATCGAATTGGTCGGCGCCAGTCTGGAATCGCTGCTGGTCAGCGCCGGACGTGCCGGCACTGCCTTCGTCGTCCGCGCCGTTCCCATGGCGCTGGCCTTCATCCTGCTGGAAACCGCGATGGACTGGCAGGGCGTCAAGGGCGCAGCTTTCGCCGTATTGGGATCTAGCGCAATTGCTGTGATCGGGTTCTGGGTCGCGATCCTGTCGCTGCGCCAGATCAAGATTACTGTGGAACCGGTAGAGGGCCAGCAAACTCCATCGGCAGAACCGCCGCTGCCCAAACCCTGATTGGGAACTACTCAGGCACGCCCAAGGCTGCTGCCTCGCGGCGCAACCGTTCCGCCTGATCGGGATTGCCCGCAACCGCATCTGCGAGCGCCTGCTTGGCTTTTTCGGGCTGTCCCAAAGTCATCCGGCTGCGCATCAGCATTACCCAGCCATCGGGATTGGCCGGATTAGCGCGCAGTTTTGCATCGAGGCTCTCGACCATTCCTTCCGCCATATTGCGCTGCTCGCCCGGAGCAATCGCGCTGGCTGCAGCGATCTGTTCTTTCGACGGGCCGGGTATGGCATTACCCGCCGTCAGTTGCGGGGCCTTCGGACGCCCCTCTTCTGCGCGAGCGATTTCGTCGCTGACATCGATTTTGTTGATCTTGCCGACCTGCTCGATGGTCAGACGCACATTGTCTTCCCAAGGAGCTCCGGGCGGCGTGTCTTTGAGCAAGGCTGCCCAATCATCAATCGCACCCTGATGATCACCCGCCAGATCTTTGCGGACTGCCATATAGTAGCGGCCTCTTGCGTCGGTCGGATCGAGTTCGAGTGCCTTCCGGAATGCCTCAACCGCATCGGCGGGCATTTCCAGTGTCTGGCTCATCATCAGCCGCGCTTCGCCCTTGGCTGACCACAGCACTGCGTTTTCGCTGTCGAGCGCTATAGCCCGGTCGTATGCTTTGACCGCATCGCCAAATTGTTCGGTTTCATAGTAAGCAAAGCCCAATTCCTGCCATGCCCCAGGATTGTCCGGGTCCGCTTCTGCAGAAGCCTTCAGCGACTCAATGGTCGGCGGGCCTTCAGCGGCAAGCTGGGCGGGAGCTTCACTTTCAGCCTCCGACAAAGCGCGGTATCCGATGGCGCCAGCTGCTGCGATGACTGCGGCGAGCAATGCCGCCAAACCCAAACGCGACATACCGCCGCTGCTCTTCTGGTTGTCCTGTTCGTTCATACTAAAGGGCTAGCATCGGAAATTTGAGCGGGCAATTGAAGCTGGCAGTTTGTCGTGATTTGCCTATTATGCTTGTAAAACATAAGTAGGGTTGCGGGATCATTCGGGGGGATGGATGCCGGACAAATATCGCGTTGCTATTGTCGGATCGGGGCCAGCAGGACTTTCTGCGGCGGCCCATGCGGCTGCGCAAGGCCTGAGCCACATCCTGATCGAAAAGACCGATCACCTCTCTGACACCATATTCAAATACCAGAAGGGCAAGCATGTCATGGCGACGCCCAGCAATCTGGTGCTGCGCTCCGACCTGGATTTTGATGCGGGGAAACGCGAGTTCATTCTCGACACCTGGGACCGCCAGATCGAGGAGCACAAGGTGAATGTCCGCCTAAATGCGGAAGTAACCGCGATTACGGGCGAAACCGGCAATTTCACCATCGAGATGAAAGGTGGCGACACCATTCAGGCTGAAGCGGTCGTGATGGCCATCGGCACGCAGGGCAATCCCAACAAGCTGCGTACACCCGGCGCGGATATGCCGCATATCCAGTACCAGCTCGATGATCCGGGCGAGTATTTCGATGAACATATCACCGTAGTCGGTTCCGGTGATGCAGGGATCGAGAACGCGCTGGGGCTTGCCGCCGATCCCAAACAGAATAACACCGTATCCATCCTCAACCGCCGTGCGGAATTTGCGCGTGCCAAAGCGGCAAATGTCGCCTTGCTGGAAGAGGCGGAACGCGATGGCCGGATCAATGTCTGCCGTGAAACCAATCCGCTGGAAGTGCGCGAGAAAGAAATCGTTCTTGAAACACGCGACGGGCAAGTCACAATTCCCTGCGACCGGATCATTGCGCGGACCGGCTCGCAGCCACCCCGCGGTTTTGTCGAAGGCTGCGGAATCGAGTTCACCAGCGAGGAGCGCAGCGCCTTTCCCAAGCTGACTCCCAGCTTTGAAACCACCAAAAACGGCATCCATGTCATAGGCGCATTGGCGGGCTATCCGCTGATCAAGCACTGCATGAACCAGGGCTATGACGTGATCGAATTCCTGATGGGGAATGACGAGCTCAAGCCTGCTGACGAACCCATCCTCGCAGAAAAATTTGCCGCACTGCCGGGCAACCGTTCGGTCGACGAATGGCTGGAGGTGTTCCGCAACAATATCGTGATCCTGCGCGAATTGTCGCCTCTGCAAATGCGCGAGTTGATGCTGGATAGTGATGTTGCAGCCTTCGATGAAGGCGATGTGATTTTCGTACGCAACGATCCGGGTTCTTCGATGTTCGCCATCGCCGAAGGTTCTGTGCTGGTTGAAGTCAATCCCGACGACCCCTCGGTCACTGTGCCGATCGGAGAAGGGTCTATCTTCGGCGAAGTCGGTCTGATATCCGGTCGCCGCCGTGGCTCGACCATCCGCGCCGCGGAAACCACCGTGACCATGGAATTGTCGCGCAATGCGGCGCTGAAACTGCTCGCGACAGCGCCCAGCGCCAACCGGGCGGTGAACCGCATCACCATCGAACGACAATTGCTGCAAATGTTCGGCAGCGGACTGACACCCGATGATGTTTCGGAACTGGTCGAGGCAGCAGAGCTTGTTCAGGTTCCAGCGGGTAAAAACGTCATCGATGAAGGCGCAGATGACAAAGACATTTTCGTCATCCAGCAAGGATCGATGATCGTCGAGAAGAATATTGGCGGCAATCCAATATTCCTGTCCTACCTCCCAGCTGGTTCCTATTTCGGCGAAATGGCTGTGATTGACGGCAGCAAACGCACCGCGACCGTAAAGGCTGCGATCAAATCCGAAGTTGTCCGCTTCCCCGGCGATGCTTTCATGCGGCTGCTGGATCGCAACCCCAAACTGCGCGAACGTGCGCTCACCGACATGGCTTCACGCCGCAAGGTCAATGCCTTTGTCGAAGAGCGCAAGGAAAGCTTCAGCAGCGCGGTCGACATGTATTCCTCCACCGCCAAGTTTCTCGTCGATAACGGCCTAGGCGAGGCGACCGATGTTTTGCTGATCGACGAGTCGCTTTGCGTCGGCTGCGACAATTGCGAAAAGGCCTGCGCGGACAGTCATGAGGGTCTGAGCCGTCTCGACCGCGAGGCTGGCCGGACTTACGCACATTTGCACGTCCCCACATCCTGCCGTCACTGCGAACATCCGCATTGCATGGCCGATTGCCCGCCCAATGCCATCAAACGCGGGCCGGATGGCGAGGTGTTCATTGACGAAACCTGCATCGGCTGCGGCAATTGCCAGCGCAACTGCCCTTACGGCGTAATCCGGATGGATCCGAAACCGCCCAAGAAACCGTCGCTGCTCTCATGGCTGTTCTTTGGCGCGGGACCGGGCCCGGGAGAGGCCAGCTATGACTGGCGCAAGAAAACCGCCGAGAAGAAAGGTCTTGAACAAGCCAAACTGGCGATAAAATGCGATATGTGCGCCGGGATCGATGGTGGCCCGGCCTGTGTACGTGCGTGCCCGACGGGCGCGGCAATCCGTGTCGCGCCGGAGAAATTCCTGACCTTCACCAAGCTGGCGGAGGACGTCGACTGATGGCGTCCAAATCCGATTTTGCCTATGCCGAACAACGGCGCGATACGGACCATGAAAGCTTCCTGTCGCATAAGCGGATGCGCTGGCTGAAAGTATCGGTCGCGATCTGCCTGATTGTTATCGTCTCTTATTTCCTTGTCGATGTCGAACCGCGCCATAATGGCGGGACATGGTACGGCTATACGCTGGGGACGATCGGTGCAGGATTGATCATCTGGCTATCAATACTCGGCATCCGCAAACGTAACATATCCGAAGGCCGCTGGAGCCTGAAGGCTTGGACCAGCGCGCATGTCTATCTTGGCCTAGCCCTGATTGTGATCGGCACCATGCATACCGGTTTCCAGCTGGGGTGGAATGTCCATACGCTGGCCTGGGCGCTGATGATGCTGGTGATTATTTCCGGCATTTACGGCATTTCGGTCTATGCTGCCTTGCCCCGCGCGCTCAGCACCAACAAGCGCGAAATGACACGCGCACAAATGGTGGAAGCGCTTGCCGCAATCGACCGGCAGTTGGAAACAGCCGCGCAGCCATTGGATCGCAAAGAATCCGATGCGGTCATCGCCGCTTTGGATCAGGATGTGTTCCGCGCGGGTTTCCTGGCAAGGCTCACCGGCAAATACCCACGCTGCGCAACCAAGCGCGCCTTACGAGCCTTTCCCGACGGATCGATCAACAAAGCCGAAGAGAAAGTCTCCAGCCTGCTCAACCGCCGCACATCGCAGCTTGGCCAGATACGTCGACATATGCGCTACAAAGCGCTGCTCGAAGTGTGGCTGTTCATCCATATCCCCGCAACCATCGCCCTGATCGCAGCGCTTATCGCGCATATCGTCAGCGTCTTCTATTACTGGTGAGGAGCAGAATATGACTTTCCTGATCCGCACCATCGATTACACCTCCAGCGGGCGCGAGATTGTCCGCGATCGGACTGTCGAGCAGGATACGCTTACCATTGGCCGCGCGGCGGAAAACGATATTCATCTGCCCGACCTCTCGGTGGAACAGCACCATGCAAAGGTTTCTCCAGCATCCGGCAATAACGTCTCCGCCGAAGCTGTCGGCTCGCTCGGCTTCACCCATGACGGGCGCAAGACCAAAGCGGCCACATTCAGCACTGCCGATGGCGCGGAACTGGGCTTCGGCTCATACCGGCTGCAATTCTCGCGCGATGCCGATGGCCAGAATCTGATCACCATTAGCCAAGCGGAAAGCGACGCGGCTGCAACCGATGCCATCAAGGGTTTTGCGCTTGCCTCGACCTTGCCCAGCAAGCGGGCGATGGCGTGGATCGGGCTTGGCGCGATCCTCATCGCCTTTCTAGCCATTCCGATTTACTCGCACCTCAACCGTGACCGCGTAACCCCCGATTACGATGCAACCGGCGCGGTGCGGATGGATGCCAGCTGGAGCACCGGCGCGCTGAGTAAGGCGCATCACGGCCTCGAAGACAATTGCGAGGCATGCCACGTTGACGCTTTCGTGTCGGTGCGTGACGAGACGTGCCTGACATGTCACGAAGCCATCGGCGATCACGCGGACATCCCGCGCCAGCTGACCAGCCGCGGCCCGATGTCTTGGGGCGATGACATGCAATGGGCAGTCGCCGATATATTCGGCAAGGAAGGCCCCGGTTCGTGCACCACCTGCCATACCGAACATGAAGGTGCCGGCGCGATGGAGCCGACCGCACAGAAATTCTGCGCCGAATGCCATGACGGGATGGATGCCCGGCTGACCGACACCAAGCTGGAAAACGCCGCCGATTTCGGCGACGCGCACCCGCAGTTCAAAGCCGTATTCCATGCGCAACTGGGCAGCAACGAAACCAAGCGGCTGTCGCTGGCGGACAATCCGCGTGAGCAGCATGGCCTGCTGTTCCCGCATGACTTGCATATGGACCGCAATGGCGGCGTAGCGCGCATGGCCGGCAATATCGGCGCCCGCAAAGGGTATGGCAGCTCGCTGGTCTGCGCTGATTGCCATACACCGACTGCGGACAAAAACGGCTTCCTTCCGGTTGACATGGAAGAGAATTGCGAGAGCTGCCACAGCCTTGTCTATGACAAGGTCGGATCGACATTCCGCACGCTGAAACATGGCGATGTTGACCAGATGCGGGCCGACCTGCGCGCTATGGATCGCGCCCCGCGCCGCCCTGTCGCCATCGGAAATCGCAGGCGGCCCGGCGAATTTGCCCGCGGCGGACTCTATTACCAGAATTTCGGGCGGCCGGTGCGGTCCTATATCGCGGTCAATCGCGCGCTCGCCAGCGACGGGGTCTGCGGAGAATGTCATATCCCCACAACCACCAATGGCAAAGCAGACGTCATGCCGGTCAATTTGCGTGACAGCTACTTCATGCACGGCTGGTTCGACCATAAAGCGCATCAGCAGGAGGATTGCACCACCTGTCACGCTGCCGAAACGTCAGGCACATCCGAAGACCTGTTGATGCCCGAAATCGCGATCTGCCGCGATTGCCATCTGGGCGAAAAGGCAACGCAGGCCGAAGTCCCTTCCAGCTGCGCGATGTGCCATTCCTACCACCCTACCGCATCTATGGGATTGCCAGGTGATCCCGAACAGCCCAAGCCTGATACGGTGGCCATGATGAGCAGGAAGCCCGAATAGATGCAGTGCAGCCCATTCTCAGGCACCGGAATTCACGGGGAGGATCGCACATAATGCTGATCGCACAGATGACCGATATCCATATCGGCTTCGATCCCGATGCCCGGCCGGAAGAGCTGAACCGCATCCGCTTCCGCGCCACGCTCGACCGGATGCTGGAAGCGCCCAATCCGATCGATATGTTGGTGCTGACAGGCGATCTGACTGATCATGGCGACAAGGACAGTTTCGAGAAAACCGCCGCGCTGCTGGAGAAGTGCCCGGTGCCGATCTACGCGATCCCGGGTAATCACGACAGCCGTGAAGGTCTGCTCCACGCTTTCCCCGATACGCCGGTCAATGACGGTTTTCTGCAATATACCGTCGAGCAGGACGGTTTGCGTATTGTGATGCTCGATACACTCGAACCCGGGCGGCATGGCGGCGGTTTTTGCGAGGCGCGGCGTGATTGGCTGAAGGCAGAACTTGACGCACATCCCGATACGCCAACGCTGATTTTTATGCATCATCCGCCGGTTGTGTCCGGAATTGGCTGGATGGATCCCGGCCCGACCGAGCCATGGATGCTGCGCTTTGCCGAGGCGGTCCGGGGGCAGTCGCACGTCATTGCGATCCATTGCGGTCACTTGCACCGCCCGATCACCACTACGTTCGAGAGTATTCCGCTCAGCGTAACCCCCTCCGTCGCGCCGCTGGTGGCGATGGATTTACGGGAGATCGACCCGGAAACCCCCGATCACCGCGACTTAATCACAACCGAACCACCCACCTATGCGATCCACCGTTGGGCCGATGGCAATCTACTGACACATTATGAAAAGGTCAGCGACTGGGTGGTGCTGGCCCGGTATGATGACAAGCTTCAAGGCATGATCCAGGAAATGTTCGCCGAGCGGGAGTAGGT
>JAHDDJ010000460.1 GCA_020629385.1 Erythrobacter sp. | reverse complement strand
CGCTGCATCTTTTCATCTTCGGACAATTCGCGGCCTGACCCGAGCTTTTCGGAATCGACCAGCATGGTCCATTCACCGCTTTCTCTGTCAAAGCCCCACAGATCGTAGCGCTCCAGATCATCCTCGCGATTGCGCAGCAATGTCAGGTAACGACCATCGGGCGAGAGCTTGGCCTGACGCGGACTTGGCCCGTTGAGTGATGGAGACGCGAAGACGCGTTCGAAGGTCAGATCTTGTTGCTCGCTCATTTCGGACACCGCGTCATGATCATCGGCAATGGCCGGACTGGCAAGGGCAAGCGAAGCGACGGTTGCAAGCAGAAAGCGCATATCAATGGAGTACCTCTCAACACAGTTGCGCATATCCCTAACGCGCAGCCTTGCAGACACAACGAAAAAGGGCGCTCCGGTTTCCCGAAACGCCCTTCTCGAATTCGTGGGAAGAAGCCTTACTTCTTCGGTGCGTTCATCCGGCGCTCGGCGATACGCGCGCTCTTACCGGTGCGGCCACGCAGATAGTACAGCTTCGCACGACGCACGATACCACGGCGAACCACGGTAATGCTGTCTACGATCGGCGAGTAAAGCGGGAACACACGCTCCACACCTTCGCCGAAACTGATTTTGCGGACTGTGAAGTTGCTGTTGATCGACCGGTTTGAACGGGCAATCACAACACCTTCGAAATTCTGGATACGTTCGCGGTTCCCTTCGATGACTTTTACACCAACGCGTACGGTGTCACCCGCACGAAATTCGGGAATGTCTTTTGCGATCTTGCCGATTTCTTCGGCTTCGATCTGCTGGATAAGGTTCATTGACCTTGGTCCTTCTTCTTTCGCCGCGCGCCAGAGGCAGGCTGGTCCCGACCGTCAACATAACGGTCCCAAAGGTCCGGCCTGCGTAACCGAGTGATCTCTTGCGACCTGGCTTCACGCCATGCCGCAATCTTCGCATGATCCCCCGATCGCAGCACTTCGGGGATCGTGCGCCCTTCCCATTCCTGAGGTCGGGTATATTGCGGATATTCGAGAAGCCCGTTTTCGAACGACTCCTCGGTCCCGCTAGAAGCCGCGCCCATTACGCCGGGAAGCAGGCGAATGCAAGCATCAAGTATCATCAGCGCCGCCGGTTCCCCGCCGGACAAAACGATATCGCCGACCGAGACTTCTTCGATACCCGGACGGCCTTCGAATATACGCTCGTCAAAGCCCTCGAACCGGCCGCACAGGATCGTGACCCCCGGCCCCGCCGCGATCTCGCGAATGCGCTGCTGGGTGATGGGCTTCCCGCGCGGTGTCATGGCGAGAATGGGCGCATCGCGCGAAATGCGCTTTGCATGGTCCACCGCAGCCGCCAGCACATCCGGCTTGAGCACCATACCCGCCCCGCCACCAGCGGGCGTGCCATCGACATTCTTGTGCTTGTCCGTCGCAAAATCGCGGATCTGGACCGTATCCAGCGACCACTTCTGCTCCTCAAGCGCCCGCCCAGCCAGTGACAGCCGCAACGGCCCGGGAAACATCTCGGG
>JAHDDJ010000459.1 GCA_020629385.1 Erythrobacter sp. | reverse complement strand
CGAAGCCGAGGCGGTATTTGCCGAGGCCTTACCAGTGCTTGGCGAACTTGATGCGCCATACTCGCCCGGCGCTCCGGACGAAAACGGTGCAGCCCTCGCGCTGGGCTCGCTTTCGGACGCCACGCGTCTCGCGCTCCTTGGTCATGCCTCGGCAGTGGTCACTGCACCCGTTGCGAAAGCACAACTGGCCAAAGTCGGTTTCGAATTTCCCGGCCAGACCGAATTTCTGGGCGAGGTTTGCGGCCTCACCGCCGATGATGCCGTGATGATGCTGGCCGGTCCGCAGTTACGCGCAATTCCGCTCACCGTGCATTGCGCGCTGTCCGAAGTTCCGGACCGTCTCTCGGTCGATCTCATCAAACATCGCGCCCTGATCGCCGTTCACGCTTTGCAACGCGATTTCGGCATCGCCAACCCGCGCATCGCCGTGACCGGCCTCAACCCCCATGCCGGAGAGGATGGCAAATTCGGCCGCGAGGAAATCGACATTATCGCACCGGCAGTGGAGGCCTTGCAGGAGGAAGGCATCGCAGCGACCGGCCCCCACCCTGCCGATGCGCTGTTCGCCCCGCACGCCCGCGAAGGATTTGATGTGGCATTATGCATGTATCACGATCAGGCGCTGATTCCGGTCAAGGCTCTCGATTTTGACCAAGGGGTGAATGTCACGCTCGGTTTGCCTATCATCCGGACCAGCCCTGACCATGGCACAGCGTTCGATATTGCCGGAAAAGGTGTCGCGCAGCCCGGTGCTATGATTGCTGCGTTAAAAATGGCAGGGGAATGCGCGCATATGCGAGCCGCCTCGGTGGCCAATGCCTGACCTTCCACCCTTGCGCGAGATTATCGCCAGGCACGGTCTTTCCGCGTCGAAAGCCTTGGGGCAAAACTTCCTGTTCGACGAACAACTGCTTGACCGGATCGCCGCCATTCCGGGTGATCTTGCCGGGCAGTCGGTCCTCGAAATCGGCCCAGGTCCGGGCGGCTTGACCCGCGCTTTGCTGCGAGCCGGAGCGAAGGTCACCGCTATCGAAATGGACGAGCGTTGCCTCCCCGCGCTCGCGGAACTGGCCGACGCGTTTCCCGGACAGTTGCACGTCATACACGGTGACGCCATGAAACTCGACCATGCCGAGTTGATGGGCGGCCCGTTCGCGGTGGTGGCAAACCTGCCTTACAATGTCGGCACAGCCTTGTTCACGCGCTGGCTCGATGGAGAATGCTGGCCACCGCAATGGACCTCGCTAACGTTGATGTTCCAGCAGGAAGTTGCCCAGCGGATTGTCGCCAAAACCGGCGGTTCCGCCTTTGGCCGTCTTGCGGTGCTTGCCCAATGGCGGAGCAAGGCGAGCCTTGCGATGAAAGTCCATCGCAGTGCCTTCACTCCGCCTCCCAAAGTCATGAGTGCGATTGTCCATGTGACCCCTGCAGATATGCCCGAAGGCGTATCGGCCAAGGTGCTGGAACGCATCACCGCCGCCGCTTTCGGTCAGCGGCGCAAAATGCTGCGCCAGAGCCTCAAAAGTGTGCCC
>JAHDDJ010000064.1 GCA_020629385.1 Erythrobacter sp. | reverse complement strand
GCAGTGGATTGAAAATCCTCGTGTCGGTGGTTCGATTCCGCCCCTGGGCACCATTTAGATTGATAATTCCCTTTGAAACCAAAGCGTTGCCGAAAACAAGTCCGCGCCAGCCCCACCGCTGGCCCCATCATGATGCGCTGGTTGGACCTTAGGGTAACCTCAGGGTTGTCGCTGGGTAATCGCTGGGTAGTCGTCCATGTTTTTGGGCTCCCGTTTGGCGGTATTTCACCTTTTTACTATGCCTTCAGGCTGCCCATAGTAGGGCTGTCCCCAGTAGGGACAACACGGTGACATCGAAGCGAAAGCGTCGTGCCAAACCGCAGGTTGCACGTTGTGATTGCGAGAAAACTGTTCCAGGCTATTACCACTGAATGGAAGAGGTATTCACATTGCAACTGCGATATGTAAGCGGCATTTTCAGTCTTGCGCTAGCTCTGAGCATGACACTTTTGGCTAACCAAGTGAGCGCACAGAGTTTTAGGTGTGGCCTAGGTGACCGTCCTACATGTTTGGGCTTTGGCGAGACGGTCTGTTCTAGCACAGGGATGTGTGTCAGCAGTGACGCCGCATGCTTTAACCAATACCAGTGCAACTATGAAGGTTTCACCTGCCGGTCGAATGTAACCGCGTGTTTGAACGACAACGCTGATCTCATCGACGATCATAATGATTTGGTCGGGGACTATAACTCACTGCTTAGGAGCCGTGACGACTTGCTTGCCGAACACAACAATCTCGTTCGAGAGCATAGTACTGTTCGTTCAGATTTGCGCGCTTATCAGGAGGTCAATCAGGAGCTTGTAGCGGAAACTCGATCACTCGACGGACAGGTGCGCGCATTGACTTCGTTGCATGACGTGACAATCAACTGTGTTGAATCGGCTCAGAGCCTATCAGCTGCGAAGTTATGCGCGCTTCCTTGATAGACGCTATATCTTAGTTCGGCGCCATGCCTGCAGCCTTTGGCTCTCTACCTGACGCCAGTTAGCAAAATTACTCAGTCGTAAATGGGCGTGAAAACAAGAAATCTATATTGCTGGCGCCACCAAGCGAAAAGCCATTTATACCATCGGGTTTTTGACGCTCGAATAAACTCTGATCCTGCGCATCGAACCAGAACATCTGATCACTAGGAGTTGCCAACATTCTATCGAAAAAAACTTGAGGAGATTGATAGCTACTTACATCTTGCAAAATTACGGCCAGAAGTGACTGTGTTTCTGCCGGACTCAATTCGAAAGTGGGGTGCCTTGACGAAAATTGATGCACTCCGAGCCGACCATCAATGGTTCTCGGTGACCCGGCTAGAAAGACTATTGAGCAAGAAGAGGCACATAGAGCATCGTGCGGAATCCAAGTCGAGAGACCAAAATTGTCGACAATGGCTGCAAGGTTCAGGCCTTCAATTAGTGAACCACCGGGGCTATCGAGCTCAACGATCAAGTCGCGATCATCACCGACAGCCCGCAAAAACTCTCTGACCGTAACACCACTTTTGATTGGTCCATGAATGAAAACATAAAGACCGTCTCTTGTGACTGAACCTGCATGTTCTTGGGCAAAAGCGGCCCCTGATCTGAATGTAGAGGCAGACAGAAGTAGGAAAACACAAAGTTTTTTGAGAAACATAGCTTTTTCCCTCACAAATACCAAGAGAACCTATCCTCTAAGTGGTTCGGCTCCGTAATTTCATCCGTGCATTCTAACAGTCCGATCGAGATGCAAACCGTACCATGCATTCTAGATTGCTAGACAACTGCAACACAGAGAATTGCGTGAATCCATATGAAATCGGGCATCAAGTTAACCGCTGTTGTGAGCTCAACTCACCCTACGACACTGCCCACCGTAGTCACACACAATGACAGCTTCATCCAAGCCGCCGCACTCGGCAACCCAAGTAGTTGAACCGCCGTTACCTTCGGCCACGAGATAGATGTTTGTCACAAGACATCCTGCGGCATAACGAGCAGCAGTCTTGTGATACTCATTCGCCGATGCCGAGGTGGCTGCGAGCATCGTGGTCAAAACCCAGTACCTCATATTCGAAACACCTCTTAATTTTTGCTCCAGCGCGTTGGTATCAGACTAGCGATCTCTCAAAATGGGAAAAGCGGCCCATTTTTATCATTTGGTGTCAGGTACACCCCCGTAGAGAGCCCAGACCTCTAACCGATGGTGCACAGAACCCAAAGGGAAATTTACAACACTTAGATGATGCTAAGGATGGGCGATTGTATAATTTGACAATCCCTCAGCCTCTGGGATGCAGACCACCCAGAGGCGCTGGACGGTTTAGTCGTTTTTCTTGATGTTTTTTTTGATGTCTTTCTTCTGCTTCACTAGCTTACCTAGCTTCTCGCTGAACCGGGTTTCGTTGTCGTCCGTCTTTAGCTGGCGGGCGGCCTCCTTAAAGCGGTCTAGTTGGGATTTTTCTTTGGATGCAGTCATGCTGGCCTCGTTGCTGAGTACAGATAGCATTTTCTACCCTCTGGCGATACCTCGGCCATCCAACCGCAAATGCGGCCGAGCATTGCCACCAAAAATACAGCAGCTGACGTAAACCTCACTAGGTCGCTCGCCCTTTCGTCAAGCGCAATATCCATTGGATCGGACTTCCAAAGAGCCGAGATTTGCGCCAGCGTTCTACGCTCTCTTGCTCTAAGATTTGATGGCGGCCATGAGTTGTAATGATGTCTGTACTGCACCGCATTGCGGACGAAACTCAGCCAATTTCCACCGTTGCAGCCGTTACCAGAAATGACTTGCTCCAGATCGGTCAATTTCGAAAAGATTTGCTGGCCTTCAGATTGCGTAACAGTGTCCGATGATAGGGCAGTTTTGCCAAGAGTTGCCAAGTTTTCCTTGAGCACGTGCCAAAACTCTTCATGCACTCCGCCATCGGATTTCCCCTTGTTCGATATGCTAACCCCACTACTGCCATTTGATAGCTGAAAGGTGTGCTGCCCGCGCTTTACTTGAAAATCCGGTTGGGTTGCGGCCGCAAACGTTAGTTCTTTGATGTTTCGTAGATTTGTTCCGTCTAGAAACGAAAGACTAGTTCCCTGCGCTCGCAAAATCGCGTGCCCTGAGTAATATGCCGCGTAGTAGAGCTTCACCAACGCCCATGGAAAAGTGCGGCCGCTTTCTAGCTCTTTGTGCAGGCCATCAATCGTATGGGTTGTGGCTCGCACGAACCGGGCCGCGTCCCCGCAAAACACCGCTGCAAGAAAGTCTTTGTCTCTAAAATCGACAAGCACAGACTTTTCGGCATTGTCAAAGTCTATGTCATATCCGTGCCCTCGTCTGGTAGTCAGCGTGTCTGGTATATGCGATATCTCAGGTCGCTTGCACACGCTTGCCAGCGGTACCATCGCCACTTCGCTGAACGGCAGGAGTATCAAGCTCATGACTACTGCCTGGCAATTGTGAAGCTTGATTTCATGTTTTCTTCAAACTTCGAAACCAGTTTTTGAATATTCGATCCTGGTCGGTCAAAGGTGTGACTTTTGGTCTTTTGAAAGATCGGACGCAGCACTTTCGTGAAGTTATCTACAGAGAATTCGCCGTGCTTTGCTTGAACCCGTTCGGCTACGCTTGGGAAAATTGCAAAGAATGCGCGAAACAACGTGGGGTTGGTGATTTTGTCTTCATGCCCAGCCTCTCTAAGGCCTGCGGTTAGGGTGGCAACAAACGCGGACAACACGCTGTAGGTCTCCTCAATGGACGCCCCCTCAAAAGTTCCCACTATTGATTTCATCGCATTGTTGAACGTAACACGCGATATTTTGCCTTTCCTGCGCTCGAAGGGCGACATCTTGCCAAGCAAAGGGCTACCTTGGGCTTCGCTAAACAAGTCGAACACTTCCCGAAACAGTGCCTCTGACTGTCCTTCTGTTTCCCCGAGGTTCTTGATATCCAAAAGCAATTCGTTGGGAACTGGCTTTTGCTTTGTATTGATATCCATAAACATCCTGCATTCCTGAGATCGCGATAGGCCCATGTAGATAACAACTGGCACCCTTAGCTTCGATTGAGCCAAGTGGAACCCATACACACGATGCTGCCCGTCTAGGATCATGAATGATTTTGGATTTTTAACAAAGCTGATGGTCCGCTTTCGACCATCATATTTCGCTTCCGCGACTTCTTGAGCGGAAAGCACGACGGACGAAGGAATGGTACCCGAACCACTATCAATGTACTCAGCAATGTCACGCGCCCTTTTTTCGTTCAGCGCCCTCTGGAACCCCTCAATCGGACTTTCGTCTCTTGGTTCAACAAAGCAAGTCTCAGCCAATACATCGCTCGGAAGAGAAAGCGTGTATAGCCTTTCCTTACCTTGCGTAATCAAGCTAGCAGTATAGCTTAAGCGCCCTAACTCGTCAGTCTGATCATCATTTGCTGTCGCCATCCTACTTCACCCTAAAATTACTGTTGTTGCCGCTTCTTGGTTAGGCCTTCTGTAAGTCAGCCGCTTGCCAACCGCAGAACGCAGAGCGGCCGAACCGCGTTCAACATCATCCAAGCCATTAGCAACACGTAGATTGTACCGAAAATCAAATTCGGCCGCATAGCAGCGTAGAGGCTGCTTGCCACAGTGCTGATAGAAACCCTTCATGCCGCGCATAAAGATGCTGTAGAAGCCCTCAACCGTGTTGGTGTGAACCTCAGGGTATACACGGCGGACATACTCGCCAGCGCTGCGGTTGGTCCAATCATGTGCCTCAAACACTTTGCATGCGCCGATACCCTGATACTGGCAGGCTTCGTCGGTCATGACATACGCCTCTTGAGCAATGTTCTTTTGCAGGATCGGGATCAGGGTAGACTTCTTAGAGTCGTCCATAACGATGCCCTTGGCGCATTTGGTGTCACGATCCACTAGGGTCAGCAATTTCATTTTGTGAGAGCCGCCACAAACAGTCTTAGCCTTCTTCGCGCCCGGCCCTTTGCCGATAAAGGTCTCGTCCACTTCCACGCTACCGCCATCACTGCAAAAGCCTGCAAGTTCACCGCCACGCATACACTCGCGGATGCGATAGGTCAGGAACCATGCGCTCTTGTAGGTGATGCCCAAAACGCGGTGAAGCTGGTGGCTGCTGATGTCTTTCTTGCTGGAAACCATCAGGTGAATGGCCTGCAGCCACAGGTGCAGCGGCAGGTGACTTTCCTCAAAGATCGTACCCTTGCGCAGCGTGAATTGCTTGCGGCATTCGCGGCACTTCCACAGGCCGTGACGCACTTTGCCTTCCGGGTTCTTCTTGGAAGGCTTGGTACGCACGCCAGTCAGGCGATAGGCTTTATCAACCACGCCACAGTGGGGGCATACCGGACCATCGGCCCAGATCATGCCTTCCACATGCTCAAATGCAGCGGCTTCGTCGTGCATGTAGGGGGCGGAGAGAACGGATATTGTGACAACCTCTGACTTGTTCAGCTAAATGTATGTTTTCCGCGTGGGGTTGATCAAATATACAATCACCTAAAGATGGCAAGGTTCGGTGCTAAAAATCAAGAGAGTAGACTTGAACTTTATTTTGGGGCTTTGCCAAGTTTCGTTGCTGTTACTCATCCCGTCTTGTAACACAGCCCCAATTTGCACTTCCTGATAGCTGAAGTTGGCCGTTCGTGGGCTAGAGTGATCTTCTACTGAGGTATGCTGCCTTGCAGTCCATTGCACTCCTGATCGTCAGTTCCTTCTACCCACCCCCATCCGCTTGACTAACGCAATTGTCTCTGGCCGAGGCCCCTCCACCCTTGTTGTTCTATGCATTTCAACGTCACCACTTAGAGGCACGCTCTCTTGTTCAGCGCTAACGCTGCCTTCTCCTTTTTCCTTTTCCTTTATATTTGTATTTTTACTTTTACCCGATGGGTATCCAATGCCATCCGATACCCTATCCAATGGGTATACCGCTGCATCGCCGTCCGTCATGTGGGCCATCAGGTAGGCGTTCAGCGCATGCAGAACGTCGTGCGCCTCGCCATCCTTTGAGCGCCACTCAACCAGTTTTGGCGCGCCTGGTTGAAGCCTAAGCTGCCTGATCAGGTCCAGCTTTGCGTCGCAGTCCGGCAGCGCCAGCGCCTCGCGAAACGCTGCAATCGCATGCTTACATGTCCTTACGGGATTGAACCTCAGATAGCCGTTTAACACGACATACGGGCGGAACCAGTGGATGAGCCCAACACGCTGAAAGTCGCGGAATACGTCGTTCGCCTGTTCCAGCGTTTGGAATTGCGGGAACTCTTCAAAGAGGGTGGCAGGGCCCACGCGCAATACACCGGCGCACGTCTTCGCGCTGGTATGCAGCCAGATGTAGCCAAGACGTGCTTGGTCGGTGGCAAGCTGGTTGAACTTCTCCGACTGCCAAATCGTGGTGCTGATAAGTCCGAACGGACGCAAACCTGAGGACATCACTGGTCTCCTCGAATTGAAGGTGGGAGGTTGGTAAGCGCAGGCGCAGACGTCCGCGCTTTCGCGGACCACAGCGCGATAAGGCTCTGTTTGGTGGTGACATAGCTGACGCCATGCCAACGGCGCTCAGTACCCACTTTCTTGGCGCGCTGAATGATCCATTGGATGCTGTCCTTGCAGACAATGACCCGCCAATTTTCGTGCTGGTGAATAATCGCGCGGTAGTCGTCGTCGCGCTCGCGGGGGGAGAGCCCTTGCGGGCCCTCTGTTTCTCCGACGGTGTGTGTACTTGCCCGGGTCATCGCGCCCGCCCATAGAACAAGTCTGCCATCAAAGCCGCGCGCGATTGCGAAACTCCGAATTGCGCACGAAAGCGGCGGGTTTGGATCATGCGGGTTGTTTGCGGCTGCCTGTTCATGCCGCCACCTCATTTGCTGCGAGCGGCGTAACCTTTGACCGAAGAAAGTAGACGCCGAACGTTTGCCGCTTGGTGGGAAGGTCAGTTTGATAACGGACACACTCGATCTCAACGCCATAGTCGTGGCGCAGTTCGAGGACGCGGCATGAGATGCGACAATAGCTGGCCGCATATATTGGGTTCCGCATCAAGGCTTCGAGCACCCGCCGCATGTTCTTCGACACGGTAATCGAGCGTGGCTCTTGGCCTTCATCTTGCACCACATAGGTCGCGGGTGCGGTAAGGTTGGGCGTTTGATCCCAGCTATAGATGCGACGCGCATCTTTGGGTGGTTGAGAACAGCTTTCCATAGCTGATACCTCCTAGGTTGCGAGGCATCAGCGCGGCTGGTATCAATCTAGCGTTCGTCCAAGAACAAGCCTTCATCATAGCCCAGTGCGCTTCGGCCTCAGGGTTATGATTTAGGCGACGGGACGGTTTTCCAGCCATTCAGCGATAGAGCTTTCCGGCCATGCAACGGCTTTTGCTGTCATGCGCACGGGGCGCGGGAATGTGCCATCCGCGATCATGGCGTAGATGGTTGAGCGGCTAAGGCCGGTCAGCTCTTCGACTTCTGTTCGGCGGTAGTGTTTCTCGACCATCTGGGATTCTCCTGCACGTTGTCGGTGTGTGCAGGTAACGAAACAGAGAAATTCATCCTGAAATAGGTACCAAACCTATTGGGTTCGGTACCTTGTCGACTAAACAACTTTTTTTCTTCTTTCTCTTTGTCGCCTTAGTAGCTCTACTATCAGGCGTAAGCTCGGCTCTTTTTTTGCTAAACGCATCCGCTTCTTTAGCGTTTCTGGGTTTGCCTTGGGGTTCATATCAAGCCAGCGTTCCTTCGCTGCACTTTCGGTCAGTTTTTCACGAAGCATCAGAACGGTCACGCTCATGAAAGTGTCGACATTGACCGTAGTCTTCACCGAGCCGTTCTTCTTTTCCCCTCTCATCCTGCGAACGACAAGTTCTCTCGCTCTGGCTGTTCGGAGAAAACCTTTCGTCTGAACGAGTTTTTCCAGCGCTCGAAAATCTCCTCTTTCTGCATCATCAGCTGCAGCGTTCTCGACTTCGTTGATGGAATAAATGGTGAAAGCACGTTCAATGCTCTCTTCAGGGTCGCAATTTTTGGTAAGGGCGACTTTGCTAGAGCTAGAGTCAAGACTGTCTGGCTCTACAAAGAAGTTCATTACTTCATCTGCAAGTCTTTCCAGATTAAGGACTATCTTTTCAGTTTCTTGAGATAGGAAAGGAAGCATGCTGGTATCCTCCAACGTTTTCGCGATCAGACCGCGAAGCGCATTTAGGACCCTATCTTGGCTCATTTTGCAGTTCCCAAATGCAAGACTCGGTTTTGCGGAACTGAAATGAAGTCACCCCATCGCTCCATCAGCACCCTACGCTGCTCCAGATGATCCGTCCGCCGATAAGCACGCTCAACCGAGCCACCAACAGTATGGCCCAGCGCTGTTTCGGCAACGTCGTGCGGGGTGTTTGTTGTCTCGGCCACCCAATCGCGGAATGAAGAGCGGAACCCATGCGGGCGGGCGTCCAGCTTTCGGCGCTCCATATACCGAGACATAGTGGCGTCGCTGATCACGCCTTTGCGGACATTGGGGAATAGCATCCCATCACGAGACATTGGCCGCGCTTGCTCAACCACAGAGAGAGCTTCTTGAGAAAGTGGAACACGAAACGCGCTTGCTGCACCCTTGCGGCTCTTCATTGCCTCTGCTGGTATTGCCCACACATCGCCCTCAATCTGATCAAGGTGAAGGTTGCGAAGAGGAAATGACCGCACAGCAGTGAGGATTAGCAATCGCAACGCGAGGTGCGTCGTGGTCCCTTCATTCAGGCTAGCATAGAAGCCGGGTACCTCTTTCCACGGCATTGCAGGAATGTGCTTGGCAACATGGCGCTGCTTTCCCAACAGCGCCTTTGCCTTTTCAACTGCCATCAGGTCCACATCAAGGCCCAGCGCCGCCGCGTGCTTCATGCTGATAGACAGCCGGTTCATTGCTTTGCGCGCTGTATCCGCCTTATCGTGCCAGATGGGGGAGAGCGTGTCCCGAATGTCAATTTGATCAATGTCCGCTACCGGCATGTCGCCCAGCCGGGGCAAGACGTGGAGTTCAAGCGGTGAGAACCATCGCCCAGCTTTGCCGTCGCCTTTGAGTTCGGCCTTGCGGCTTTCAAAGGCATCAGCAGCAATATCCTTGAGCAGATGCAGGTTGCGCTCGGCCTCACGTCTTTCGCGCTGCCGCTCTTTGATTGGGTCACCGCCAATCCGAACAACAGCACGCCACTTGTCCGCTTCGGTCCGTGCTTCTTTCAATGAAACGGTAGGGAAGGGGCCAAGCCCCATTTCACGGCGTCGGTTACCCGCGCGAAAGAAGAACAGCCACTTGCCATTTGCCGCACTGCTTTTGTGCAGCCAAAGATTCCCACCATCGCCGTATTTGCCCGCTTCGGCAGTCTTGGCCTTTAGAGCAGAAAGCTTGTTCAACTCGCCCATACGCAACCTAATTCATCCCGCCAGCCCCATCGCTGGCCCCATCAGGACACTTAGCACGTTATGGACAAAAAGGGAACATTACGGATGGAAGGCGGTGCTCAAAATCGGATAAGCACATGTTTTCAAATCATATATGGAACATAGTGGACTGGGCTGGAAACCCCATGCACGGCCGCCCCTGGGCACCATTCTCACATTACCTCTGAATGAACCGCCGGTTTTGGTCG
>JAHDDJ010000458.1 GCA_020629385.1 Erythrobacter sp. | reverse complement strand
GCGGCTGAATAAGCCCGATACGAATTGAACGACTGAACCAAATTTAAGGTCTAGAGAAACGCTATGGCAACAACAGCCGAAACACTCCCGATCCATGATGATCACGGGCATGATGCAGATCACAAGCCCGGCTTCTTCGCACGCTGGTTCATGTCGACCAACCATAAGGATATCGGCACGCTGTATCTGATTTTCGCGATCGTCGCGGGTATCATCGGCGGTGCGATTTCCGGCATCATGCGCGCCGAACTGGCTGCGCCCGGCATTCAGTATCTCGGTTACTGGGTTGAATTCATGGGCGGCGAGGCGAGCTTCGACGCCAATCTGCATATGTGGAACGTATTCATCACCGCCCACGGTCTGATTATGGTCTTCTTCATGGTCATGCCGGCGATGATCGGCGGTTTTGGTAACTGGTTCGTTCCGCTGATGATCGGTGCGCCGGATATGGCGTTCCCGCGGATGAACAATATTTCGTTCTGGCTCACCGTTGCCGGTTTTGCGTCACTGCTGTTCTCCCTGTTTGTACCAGGTAGCGCGGCTGGCCTCGGTGCGGGTACCGGCTGGACGGTCTATGCGCCGCTTTCGACCAGCGGAGCTCCCGGACCGGCAGTTGATTTCGCAATCTTCTCTTTGCACTTGGCGGGCGCTGGCTCGATCCTGGGTGCGACCAACTTCATCACCACCATTTTCAACATGCGCGCGCCGGGTATGACCCTGCACAAAATGCCGCTGTTCGTATGGTCGGTGCTGGTTACCGCATTCCTGCTGCTGCTCGCGCTTCCGGTTCTGGCTGCTGCGATCACCATGCTGCTGACTGACCGTAACTTCGGCACGACCTTCTTCGATCCTGCCGGCGGTGGTGACCCGGTTCTGTACCAGCACCTGTTCTGGTTCTTCGGTCACCCTGAAGTCTACATCATGATCCTGCCGGGCTTCGGTATGATCTCGCAGATCGTTGCAACCTTCAGCCGCAAGCCTGTATTCGGTTATCTGGGCATGGCTTATGCCATGGTTGCAATCGGCGTCGTCGGCTTCATCGTTTGGGCGCACCACATGTATACGGTCGGCCTCGACGTAAATACGAAGATGTACTTCACTGCGGCAACGATGGTTATCGCCGTGCCGACAGGTGTGAAAATCTTCAGCTGGATCGCCACCATGTGGGGCGGCTCGCTGGAATTCAAATCACCGATGGTGTGGTCGATGGGCTTCATCTTCCTGTTCACTGTTGGCGGTGTGACCGGTGTGGTTCTTGCCAATGGCGGCATCGACGACAACCTGCACGACACATATTACGTTGTGGCGCACTTCCACTACGTGCTTTCGATGGGTGCCGTGTTCTCGCTCTTCGCGGGCTTCTATTACTGGTTCCCGAAAATGAGCGGTCGGATGCACAGCGAATTCCTTTCGCATCTGCACTTCTGGACCTTCTTCATCGGTGTGAACGTGATCTTCTTCCCGCAGCATTTCCTGGGCACTCAAGGTATGCCGCGCCGCTATCCGGACTATACAGCCGCATATAGCTACTGGAATGAGATCA
>JAHDDJ010000457.1 GCA_020629385.1 Erythrobacter sp. | reverse complement strand
GACTGTGATGGCCGTCACACGTTTCACGCGGCGTTGTGCGTCCCGGTTTACCAGTGCATCGAGCGGTACGCCCGCGATGCCCGCAACCACTTTGAGAAATCCCAGTCTGGGTCCGTCACCGGTTTTGCGCAAATCAGCGGCGAGCGGCTCGCGGCCATCGCGCAACGGTGCCGGAAATGCTTCTTCCGGTTCTCCATCCAGCAGCGCTGCCAGCACAGGCCGGTCCGGATGCAACTGGCGGAACAGTTCGATCTCGCGTGCGACCCATGGGGACTTTTGCGCATTGGGCGAACACAGCACCACCAAGGCACCGGACTGCGCGAGCGCCTCCTTCACGCTTTCGGTCAGGTCCTCGGCAGCGGGCAGATCCTCACGGTCGCGGAATATCGGCCCGATCCGGCCGCCCATAGCTTCCGCGTCGTCATCGCTGCGCAAATGTTTGGGTAAGCGGTATGCTTCCAGCTTACGATGCAGCTTTTGCGCCGCTGCTTTGTCCGCATGGCTGTAGCTTACAAATGCCCGGAACTGGCGATCGCCGTTCTGCTCAGTAGCGGCGTTTACCACCAACCCCCCCATTTTTGCCCTTAAGACAAAAGAGCGTTCCGCGCATTAAGAGTCAATGTAACAGACATAACAATATTGGCGGTGCGGTCGCCGATTTTCATTTTACAACATTAGCCAAATGACAAGAGTTGCGCTTATAAGCGTGAAGTCATGGCTATGCAGGCAATCTTCCAGCACACACCAATCGCCCGATTGAACGCGCTTTGCTTGTGCCTGCTGCTTTTGTGCGTCGTCATCGCATCTGCCGATGGTCAGGCTGCCCCGGCCCGTTTGTTGTTGAGCAGCGACAGCAATTTGCGCTTTGGTACATTCGCGGTGATGGACCGTGGCTATCGGACAGTCAGCCCGACAGGCAATGTCCAAAGCGTAGGGATATTCTCGACCTCAACCGGCGATACTTCGCCTGCCCGCTTCACGCTTGCATATGATCGCGGCAACAATAGTCGGCGCAATCTCAATCTGCGCATCCAGCTTGTGCTGTCTCCAGCTCCGGTTGTGACACAAAACGGGGTTGTGGCGCGCCTCTCATCATACCAGACCGATCTGCCGGGTGCTGCAAATGTTCAGGCGGGGCAAGTCGTCGAAGTCCTAATTCCCAATTGCCGCCAGCGCGTTTGCTCGCGGAGTTTCAATGTAGGCGCACGGCTTGATGTTGAGCGCAATTTTGGCGGAGCAAGCATCGAGATTCCCATTCCAGCAGATGCTGTCCTGATTTCGGTCAAGTAATTCAAAATTTGGACGCAAGGCTGCCAAAGCCTTAAGACCACGTCATTGTGGTTAAATTTCGTAAACCGATTACACTCCCAATCATGGTTGTGGTGCTTGAGGCGGCGTTGCTATCGGCCGCCCCGGTCTCAGCAGCTCCACAAACAGCCCAAGGCGAGACGCGGGCAGAGATTGTCGAACCGCTGGCTGTTACCACCGTCAATGATCTGGAATTTGGCGGTATTGCCGTTTCCTCCGGTGTTGGCGGATCGGTTAC
>JAHDDJ010000456.1 GCA_020629385.1 Erythrobacter sp. | reverse complement strand
ACCGGCGAGGAAGATGCGCGCCGTTTGTTGCATCAACGCCGGATCGAGAAGCTGATCGTCGTGGATGATGCCTATCACTGTATTGGCCTAATCACGGTCAAGGATATTGAAAAGGCGGTCAACTATCCCGATGCAACCAAGGATGAAGGCGGCCGGTTGCGTGTTGCTGCGGCTACCACCGTCGGCGACAAGGGTTTCGCTCGCACCCAGGCACTGATCGAGGCCGAATGCGATGTCGTTATTATCGACACTGCGCATGGCCATAACAAGGACGTCGCGCGCGCTGTCGAACGCGCAAAGAAGCTTTCCGACAAGGTTCAGGTGATCGCAGGCAATGTTGCCACCGCTGAAGCCACACGGGCTTTGATTGACGCGGGAGCAGATGCGGTGAAAGTCGGCATTGGTCCGGGTTCGATCTGCACCACGCGGATCGTCGCAGGTGTCGGCGTTCCTCAGCTTACCGCAATTATGGACAGCGCAGCCGAAGGTGCGAAGTCCGGCGTTCCGGTGATTGCCGATGGTGGCCTTCGTACTTCAGGCGATGCGGCAAAAGCGATTGCGGCGGGTGCATCGACAGTCATGATCGGCTCCATGCTGGCGGGTACGGCAGAAGCACCGGGCGAGACGTTCCTGTATCAGGGGCGCAGCTACAAGAGCTATCGCGGGATGGGCAGCGTCGGTGCCATGGCGCGCGGCAGTGCTGACCGCTATTTCCAGGCCGATGTGTCGGCTCTCAAGCTGGTTCCCGAAGGCATCGAGGGACAGGTTCCTTACAAAGGACCTGCCAAGGATGTCGTGCATCAGCTCGTTGGAGGCATTAAAGCGGCCATGGGGTATACCGGTGCAGCGACTATCAAGGATTTGCGGGAGCGCGCCAATTTCGTGCGGATTACCGGCGCGGGGCTGAATGAAAGCCATGTTCATGATGTGGCGATTACGCGTGAAGCGCCGAATTATCCGACGCGCTAACCGGGGCTGAACGGGCCGGGCTAGAAAAGGCACGGCACGATTGACGACTTCAACTTTTCAGGAGGCTCCAGGCTTGACCGGGGCATAGATTGCCATGACCCCATCAGCCCGCGTCCAGTCGGCCATTTCCATTCTCGATCAGATCATATCGGCCGCGCTCGATAACGGCGCACCGGCTGACCGCATCATCAAGGAATGGGCGCGCAATAACCGTTATGCCGGATCGAAAGACCGGCGTGCTATCCGCGAGCTGGTATATGGTGCAATCCGCGCCTGTGGACCTGTGCCGTTGACCGGACGGACGGCCATGCTCCGCTATGGGGAAGTAGAGCCCCAAATTCTGCCATTGTTCGATGGCTCGAACTACGGCCCTGCCGCAATCGGCAAAACGGAAACCGCGGCAGAGGGCGGCGTAGCTCCGCCATGGGTCGTGCGTCATCTTGCCAAATCGGATATTTCGGGCGCGGAACCGGCGGCTCTATTGGATCGTGCGCCGCTCGATATCCGGATCAACAGTCTGAAGGCAAATCGCGACACAATCGACCTTCCCGAAAGCGGCGAAGATTTGCTTTCGCCCC
>JAHDDJ010000455.1 GCA_020629385.1 Erythrobacter sp. | reverse complement strand
GGAAGCTCGGTTAGAAGACAACCCGGATGACTTGCAAGGCTGGACATTGCTGGGGCGCACGTACATGAATATCGGCGAATTTGCTAAAGCGCAAACCGCCTTGCAACGCGTAAACGAACTCGACCCAAGCAATCCTGAAATGATCATTATGCTTGCTGAAGCCGGCGCATTACAAAATGATGGAGACTTAACCGGTGAAGCTCAGGTTCTCATTAAAAAAGCGCTGGCCGTAGACCCGAACTATCAACGCGCACAATTGCTGATGGGCTTATCGCACCAGCAACTGGGTGAGCACGAACAAGCATTGGAAATTTTTCTCAAGCTGCGCGAGAACCCAAACCTGAATGAGCAAGCCATTGCAAACTTAACGCAGATGGTTAATCAATCTCGAGCGGCTTTAGGTCAACCGTTGGAAGGTGGTCTGCAAGCGGGGTTGCAAGCTGGTTTGCAACCCGAAACAAACGACCCGACATCCACAGCCGACTCGGGCACGACCGTTAATGAATCTTCATCGAATAGTGCATCGCAATCTGAAAGCGCCGGTGCGGCGATCTCGGTTAACGTAAGCCTTGCGGCATCCATGCAAGATCAAGTTGATCCGGGCGACAGTGTGTTTGTGTTTGCAACCGCAAGTGCCGGACCGCCCATGCCGCTGGCGGTCGTTCGCTTAACGGTGGATCAACTACCAACCACGGTTCAACTGGATGAATCTCAAGCCATGATTCCAAACATGACCTTATCTGCATTTCCTTCGATAACCATCGGTGCACGAGTGTCTAAAAGTGGAAACGCGATTGCGCAACCGGGCGATTGGTTTGGCGAACAACTCAACGTGGAAGGCCATACAGAGCGTAGTGCTGAGGCGATAAACATCGTCATTGATCAGCAGGTGCCTTAACACATGCGGGAAACAACGCTGGGCATAGACACCCCGGCGCATACTTTAGCCGCGACCCTGGCAGAACCCGATCATCCACCATACAAAGGCGTCATTGTCATGTTTGCAGGCAGTGGCCCCATTGATCGGAACGAAAATCTACCGAACTTTGCCCTAAACATCTTTAATCAATTGGCGGAAGCGTTTGCGGTAGCTGGCTACGCTAGCCTGCGCTATGACAAACGAGGCTGTGGAGCCAGTGGCGGTAACTATTTAACCGCCGGCCATAATGATTTCGTTAGCGATGCAGTGACGGTAACCGATTACGTAAAAAATCAGTCGCATTTAAAAGCGCTACCGCTCGTCTTGTTGGGGCACAGTGAAGGTTGTGCCATAGCACCTCAGGTGGCAAATCAAACCGCTGTTCAGGCCCTCATTGCACTGTGTCCGTTCACGCAACCCATGCGTGATGTGCTACTGCAGCAGGCGCTAAATCAAAAGACTGAAATGCAAACTATGACGGGATTAAGCGGATACCTCACACGATTAATCGTGGCACTTCGCGGCGGTCACGAGCGCATTCAGCAGAAATTCTTAAAGCGTATTGAGGCGTCTAAGACCGATACGCTCGCGTTTGGAAAAACCCCGGTTAATGCAAAATGGTTTCGCGAA
>JAHDDJ010000454.1 GCA_020629385.1 Erythrobacter sp. | reverse complement strand
GCGGAGAGCGCGGCTATTACGCAATCAAAGTGGCGGGTTCCACGCGCAGCGAAGTGGCTGCGGACGCTTTGCCAGCGGTACTGGTTCCTGCCCCGGGATCGGGTTTTGGTGACAGGAAGGGCGAAATCAGCGGGATTTTCGCATTCCAGCAATACCTTAACGAATATGCCGACAACCCCGGAAAAGGGATCGGCATTTTCGGTCAGATCTATCTGTCGAACGGCGACCCCACCTTTCTTGATGCCAGCGGGTTTATCGGCATTGCCGGAAATCCTAAAGGCCGCCCGCAAGACCGGTTCGGCCTTACATATTTCCGCTATTCACTCGCCGACGGGTTGGTCGATGCGCTGCATAACCGCGTGGCACTGGAAGACGAACAGGGCGTCGAGGCGTTCTATACTTTTCAAATCGCCGATAAATTCCGCGTCACCGCCAATCTGCAATGGGTGGATTCGGCTGTGTCGCTCAGAAGTCCAGGTGTGACGGCGGGCGTAAGGCTGACAACGTCTTTCTAGCCGCCTGAAGCGCACGCGATACATTGCGCAACAGACGGATCATGCGCCAGCCGCGCTGATGCAATTTCCTCTCCGCACGTCAGGCAATAGCCCCATTCTCCCTCTTCCACGCGCTTGATCGCAGCGACAATGCGTCCGCGCTCCGCCTTGCGACGTTCTTCTGACGCCAAAGCCATCGCCTGCTGCTGCATAGCGTCCATGCGGCTCAACCGGCCAACACTGTCCTGCTGGAGTGTAACCGGAGCACGCCCTTCTGAACTGATCCGGCCTTCCTCGTCCAGTTGAGCCAACCGGTTCTTCAAGCGTGTCAGTGCCTTATCTTCGGTCATGCCACGCAACCTACCACTCTATCGGGTCGCGGCCATGTTCGCGCAAAAATGCGTTGGCCTTACTGAAAGGTTTGGACCCGAAAAAGCCGCGATAGGCTGATAACGGGCTTGGGTGCACACTCTTCAGAACCAGATGCGCTTCGGAATTGGCAAGCCCGGGGATGCGTGCAGCCTTGGTTTGGGCATGGCTTCCCCACAGGATGAAAACAGTCGGGGCTTCCCGCTCTGCAACAGCGGCAATCGCCGCGTCCGTTATCACATCCCAGCCCTGCTTGGCGTGCGAGCCTGCCTTGCCTGCTTCCACAGTCAGCGAATTGTTGAGGAGCAACACGCCTTGCTTCGCCCAGTGTTCAAGGTTGCCTCCGGGTCCAGGCTTCACGCCCAGATCGCTTTCCAGCTCCTTGTAAATGTTCACCAGCGAAGGAGGCACCGCTACGCCTTCAGGCACCGAAAAAGACAGGCCATGTGCCTGCCCGGGTCCATGATAAGGGTCTTGCCCGAGAATGACGACTTTCACCGTATCAAGCGGCGTGAGTTCCAGCGCGCGCAGCCGCTGCCCACGAGGCGGGAATATCTGTTTTCCAGCCTGCTCCTCGGCCTTGAGCCAGCCGCCAAGACGCCGCGCCTCAGGCGTGGCCAGCACCGGTTCCAGTGCAGGTTTCCAGCTTTCGGGGATCGCATCCTGAGACATCCCGCAATGCTATACC
>JAHDDJ010000453.1 GCA_020629385.1 Erythrobacter sp. | reverse complement strand
ACCCGCACCGGTTCCTTCTCCGGCACCTGCTGCGGAGCCTGAGCCAGCAAAATCAACCGTCAAAGTGCTCGCCAGCCCTGCGGTACGCAAACGCGCCAGGGATATGGGAATCGATCTGGCGGACGTGAAACCAGCCGGGGATGGCCGTGTCCGTCATGCCGATCTGGATGCTTTTCTGTCGTACAATGGCGGCGGCGGTTTTGCCCCTGCTGGAAGCGCCCGCGCAGACGAGCCGGTGAAGGTCATTGGCCTGCGCAAACGGATCGCGCAGAACATGGCAGCGTCCAAGCGCAACATTCCGCACTTTTCCTATGTCGAAGAAGTGGACGTGACCGATCTGGAGGTTATGCGCGCTGATCTGAACGCCAATCGTGGTGACAAGCCAAAGCTGACGATGATGCCTCTGATCATCACAGCGATCTGCAAGCTGATCCCGCAGTTCCCGATGATTAATGCCCGTTATGATGACGAGGCCAATGTGGTGACGCGCCATGGCGCTGTGCATCTGGGCATGGCGACGCAAACCGATGGTGGTTTGATGGTGCCTGTAATCCGGGATGCCCAATCCAAGAATTTGTGGCAATTGGCCCGCGATATCCAGCGCCTTTCCGGTGCCGCCCGGGATGGTTCGGCGAAGTCCGAAGAGCTGTCCGGATCCACCTTGACGCTGACATCGCTCGGGCCGTTGGGCGGTGTCGCGACCACGCCGGTTATCAACCGGCCAGAGGTCGCCATTATTGGCCCCAACCGGATTATCGAACGCCCCATGTTTGTTAGTGACGGCAATGGCGGTGAACGGATCGAGAAGCGCAAGCTGATGAACATCTCGATCAGCTGCGATCACCGCGTTGTCGATGGCTACGACGCGGCGAGCTTCATTCAGGAATTCAAGAAGCTGGTGGAAACGCCGGTGCTCTTGCTGACCGATTGATCTGTCGATCAGCGAACAATCGCGCTGTAGGTAATCTGGCCCGACCCTCTGGCTGCGAGGCGAGAGGGGATGCGCCATCGAAGATGTGTGACATCTTCGGGCGAGGCGACACGCTTGTCGCGTCCCGTACCTTTGTGCAGCGTACCCAGCTTGCCCCAGTTTTTTCCGCCATCGACGGATACGGTTTGGCCATCCTTACTGCTCTGCTGGAACTGCAGACTGGCAGGGATGGCGCTGGACACGGTAAAGGGTGCAGAGCCATTGTGGGCGGTCCAGCGAACAACCAGAATTACAGTGTCGCCTTTGCGAAACTCTTGTGCGGGCTGTAGTTTTCGCACCGCGTTACCTGCGGAATGACGTTCAACGAACACTGCACGCGATAACTCGACGGTGTTTTTTGCCAAAGCAGCGGTGCCAAAAGAGGCAACAGCTAATCCCGCGATGATTCCCTTTAGCACCATAAGTCTCCGCCAAAACACGATGGGTTCGCAGTGGCAGAGAGAGTGAAAAATATGGTTAACGCGGTACTCGGTACGGCGAAATTGAACCCATTTTGCGGATATGTGAAATCAGCGCCAAATTTGCTCAATTTCTGCGTTGACAGCTTCGGGAAGCTGCCCTAACTGCGCCTCTCCCAAGCGACGC
>JAHDDJ010000452.1 GCA_020629385.1 Erythrobacter sp. | reverse complement strand
TATCTGTTGCAGTCCACTCTCTTGTTAAGGTATATGAATCCGTACATGGTCCTGCTGTGGTGATTTCATTGAAAGTGATCTCTACATCTGTATCACAATTATCTGATGCCGTTACATCTACTCCAATTACCGCTGGGCTTGGTACTACATCACACTCTACTGTAATATCGGTTGGTACGCCACTTAATACAGGATCGGTTGTATCTTCTACTGTAATTACTTGTGTCTCTGTGATAGCATTACCACAATTATCTGTTGCAGTCCACTCTCTTGTTAAGGTATATGAATCCGTACATGGACCTGCTGTTGTGATTTCATTAAAGGTGATTTCTACATCTGTATCACAATTATCACTCGCCGTTACATCTACTCCAATTACCGCTGGACTTGGTACTACATCACACTCGACTGTAATGTCCGTTGGTACACCACTTAATACTGGATCGGTTGTATCTTCTACTGTGATTACTTGTGTTTCTGTAATGGCGTTACCACAATTATCTGTCGCTGTCCACTCTCTTGTTAATGTATAAGAATCGGTACATGATCCTGCTGTTGTGATTTCATTGAAAGTGATCTCTACATCTGTATCACAATTATCTGATGCCGTTACATCTACTCCAATTACCGCTGGACTTGGTACTACATCACACTCGACTGTGATATCGGTTGGTACACCACTCAATACGGGATCAGTCGTGTCTTCTACTGTGATCACTTGTGTTTCTGTTACTTGATTTCCACAATTATCTGTTGCCGTCCACTCTCTTGTTAATGTATAGCTATCCGTACATGGTCCTGCTGTGGTGATTTCATTGAAAGTGATCTCTACATTTGTATCACAATTATCTGATGCCGTTACATCTACTCCAATTACCGCTGGGCTTGGTACTACATCACACTCGACTGTGATATCGGTTGGTACGCCACTTAATACAGGATCGGTTGTATCTTCTACTGTAATTACTTGTGTCTCTGTGATAGCATTACCACAATTATCTGTTGCAGTCCACTCTCTTGTTAAGGTATATGAATCCGTACATGGTCCTGCTGTTGTGATTTCATTAAAGGTGATTTCTACATCTGTATCACAATTATCACTCGCTGTTACATCTACTCCGATTACTGCTGGGCTTGGTACTACATCACATTCGACTGTAATGTCGGTTGGTACACCACTCAATACGGGATCAGTCGTGTCTTCTACTGTAATGACTTGCGTTTCTGTTACTTGATTTCCACAATTATCTGTTGCTGTCCACTCTCTTGTTAATGTATAGCTATCCGTACATGGACCGGCTGTTGTGATTTCATTGAAAGTGATCTCTACATCTGTATCACAATTATCTGATGCCGTTACATCTACTCCAATTACCGCTGGACTTGGTACTACATCACACTCGACTGTAATGTCCGTTGGTACACCACTTAATACTGGATCGGTTGTATCTTCTACTGTGATTACTTGCGTCTCTGTTATAGCGTTGCCACAATTATCTGTCGCTGTCCACTCTCTTGTTAAGGTGTATGTATCTAAACAAACTCCATCAGTTCTTGTTTCTACAAAATCAATATCAA
>JAHDDJ010000063.1 GCA_020629385.1 Erythrobacter sp. | reverse complement strand
GAATCACGTGTCGGTGAAGTGCGCGCAATTAGCCGAAACCAGCCGCATTGCAAGCGGAAACTGGCGGCAGGCGTTGCTAGCCCATTGCTTCCAGCACATCGTCGAGCCGTGCAGGGTCGCCCAGAGCAATGACCCGGCCGTCGCTACCGGCATCGACGGGGTTGCCTTGCCAGTCCGACATGGTGCCGCCTGCACCCTCTACGACTGGAACCAAGGCAGCATAATCATATAGCTGCAGGCCGGATTCTATGACGATGTCGATATGGCCCGAGGCGACCAGCCCGTAATTGTAGCAATCACCGCCATAGATGATCTTGCGCTCGGCGACAGATTTGGCAACGCCCATGAATGCATCGACGTCTTCACCAGAAAACTGGTGCGGTGTTGTGGTTGCCAGCACCGCATCGCCCAACTCGCGGCATGGTTTGGTTCTGACCGGTTTGCCGTTGAACGTAGTACCTTGCCCGACCACGCCTACCCAGCGCTCTTTGGCAACAGGCTGGTCGATGACGCCCAGAACCGGCCAACCATCCTGCAACAAGGCTATCAGCGTCCCGAAGATCGGGCGCCCCGCAATAAAACTGGTGGTGCCATCAATCGGGTCGAGAACCCATTGCCGGCCTGCGCTTTCATTGCGCACGCCATATTCTTCGCCGACGATGCCATCATCGGGACATTCTGACTCGATGATCTGCCGCATTGCTGCTTCAGCGGCACGGTCAGCTTCGGTCACGAAGGTGTTGTCTGCCTTTTTTTCCTGTGACCATTCCGCCCGGAAAAGGGGCCGTATTTCCGCACCTGCCGCATCGGCGAGACGGAGGGCGAGTTCGATATCTTTTTGCGTTGGCATGGGCACCCTCTTCGACAGAGCATCGCAGGCCGTCAAGCGAAAGGACTTGTCAAATCCTGTAACTCCAATATTGCCATGCAATAACCATAAATGACGCGCCAATAAGACGGCACAACGCCGCATATTCAAGGGGACGATCGCACCATGGGTAAAGATAATACCCAGACTAGCGAACCAGCCACATTGCAGCCCAAAACGGGCTCGACCAAAGACGGTGTCCCACTCGCGTTCAACCGCCCGCCATCGGAAGACCTCGAGCCCTGGCTGGGCCGTGTGATGGTCGCCATCGCCGATGCCCCAAACGATGACGTCGGTGACGGGCTGTTGTGTAATGACGCCGGCTATGTGCGCACCGCAGTCGAGGTCGACTGGACCGTCGAAACGGCGGATGGAAAGATGGCGATCCGCGACCAGTCATTCCTGTGCGGACAACATTCAAAAGCCATGCCGCTCAAATTCAAGGGCGGGATAAAAGTGGCCGGTTTCAAATTGAAGCCTGGTGCCATGCAGGTCTTGTGGGGCATCCCCGACGGAAAGATGCTCGACCGGATCACTGTCGATATCGACGGCGGTGAACTGACCGAACTGTATCATGACGGAATTGATCCGGAAGACTGGCTTCTGGCGATCGAGAACTGGCTGCGGCACTACATTGCGCGCAACGGCATTGCTCCACCTGATCCACTTTCGCAGAAATTCGAACTGGCCAGCTTTGCCGATCCGAACCAGTCAATCACAGATTTCGCCGATGAAAACGGTGTCACCGCGCGGACGCTCCAGCGGGTGATCAAGCGCGATTTCGGTTTGACGCCCAAGCAAGTGATGCGGCGCGCACGCACGCTCGATCTAGCTGCAAGGCTATGCGGTGTCGCCGACGAGGAAGAAGAAGAGGATATCTATCTGCGCTTCTTCGACCAGTCACACCAGATACGCGAGTTTACCGCATTCTTCGGCATGACACCGCGCGAATTCATCGAAGGCGGCCAGCACTTGCTGACACTCAGTCTGGAGATACGTCAGGCACGCAGGCTCGAAACCCTGCACCGGCTCGACCCCGGCGCGATCCGTCCATGGATGCGCGAACCGGTTATCGTTGCGCCTCAGCCTTAATCAAATAGAGAACTTACCGAGCTTTCATCGGCGATCCTGCGAACCGCTTCGCCGATCAGTGGCGCAATGGTCAGCACGCGCAAACGGTCAGAATCATTGGCGGCATCGGTCGGCAGGATCGTGTCGGTGATCACCAATTCGGTCAGTGCTGAATCGTTCACCCGCGCCACAGCGCCGCCGGATAGAACGCCATGGGTGATATAGGCTGCCACACTCGATGCGCCCTGATCCAGCAAGGCCTGCGCTGCGTTGCAAAGGGTACCACCGGAATCGACTATATCGTCGATCAGGATGCAATGTCGCCCCTTCACATCGCCGATGATGTTCATCACTTCGGATTCGCCGGCACGCTCGCGGCGTTTGTCGACGATCGCGAGCGGTGCATTCTCCAAACGCTTCGCCAGGGCGCGAGCGCGAACAACACCGCCCACATCGGGTGACACGACCATCAAATCCTGATCGCCATAACGCGCCTGGATATCCGCAGCCATAACCGGCGCTGCGTAGAGATTGTCGGTCGGAATATCGAAAAAGCCCTGAATCTGTCCGGCGTGCAGATCGACCGACAGGACACGGTCAGCCCCGGCTTCGGTGATCAGATTGGCGACCAGTTTCGCAGAAATCGGTGTGCGCGGACCCGGCTTACGGTCCTGCCGGGCATATCCGAAATAGGGGACAACTGCCGTGATCCGGCGCGCCGATGCACGGCGCAGCGCATCGATGCAGATCAGCAATTCCATCAAATTGTCATTAGCCGGATAGCTGGTCGACTGGACAATGAAGACATCCTCACCGCGGACATTTTCGTGAATCTCGACGAAAATCTCTTCATCGGCAAAACGCCGGACGCTGGCATCGCAGAGCGGAATTTCCAGATAGGCAGCGACCGCCCGGGCCAATGGGAGGTTGGAATTGGCAGCCATAATCTTCATGCGGAAATCCCCTTACACGCGCATCGAATCGGTGCGGCAGGGCTTAGCCGAGGGCGCAGCCCGAAAACAGCCGGGTTCGCGCCTTTTCCCAAGCGGTATGCCAGCGATCAACTGCGATGTTCGCCCTTGATCCAGCGTACGGTGCCGGAGCTGGCGCGCATCACCACACTTTCCGTGGTCATGACACCGTTGCGGCGGCGTTTCACGCCATCGAGAAGAGATCCACTGGTGACGCCCGTCGCAGCGAAGATGCAATCGCCTTTCGCAAGGTCATCCAGCTTGTAGATTCGGTCGAGGTCTTCGATACCCCATTTGCGAGCGCGGGCTTTTTCATCGTCATTGCGAAAAACCAGACGGCCATTGAACTGTCCGCCAACACAGCGAAGCGCTGCGGCCGCAAGCACACCCTCCGGTGCGCCGCCTTGCCCCATATACATATCGATCGTGGTGTCTTCGTCGGTCACCGCAATCACGCCGGCAACATCACCGTCAGGAATCAGGTGAATGCCGCAACCAATGCCGCGCAGTTCTTCGATGATCGCCGCATGCCGCGGACGGTCAAGCACGCAGACAATAATATCAGCAGGTGCAACGCCCTTCGCCGCCGCCACAGCCTCGACATTTTCGGTCACGGTTTTTTCGAGACTGATGACATCTTCGGGATAGCCCGGGCCGACCGCCAGCTTGTCCATATAGGTGTCAGGCGCATTGAGCAGGCAGCCTTCTTCAGCCGCTGCCAGAACCGCCAATGCGTTCGGACCTGCCTTGGCAGTGATGGTGGTACCTTCCAGTGGATCGAGCGCAATGTCGATTTTGGGCCCTTTGCCCGGCGCACCGCCTACTTTCTCGCCAATATACAGCATGGGCGCTTCGTCGCGTTCACCTTCTCCGATGACCACGGTGCCGTCCATATAGAGCTCGTCAAACGCTTGGCGCATGGCTTCTACCGCAGCGGCGTCAGCGGCCTTTTCATCGCCGCGACCGATCAGTTTGGAAGCCGCAACTGCTGCCTTTTCAGTCACGCGCACCATTTCAAGAACCAGCACACGGTCAAGGACTTTACTGGCTGCTGTGGTCGGCTTGTTCATGGTCAATTCAGTCCCTGTAGCGTGGTTGGCATCACCCGATATCGGGGATGGCTGCAACCGGTTCGCGGAATGGCCACGCGCTTAGACAGGGAACGCGGGAATGTCGAGACGAAGGCTCTACAGTTTGACCATCGGCCTCGCGATCCTGTTACCCGTTTCCGGAACTTCGGCCCAGGAACAACCGGAGCTTACTGCCGAAGAAGTCATCCAGAACGCCGAAACTGCCTATGGTCCTCCGCCGCCGGAACCGAAGTGTGAGCAGACCGACGAGGACATCATCGTTGTGTGCGGACAGTTGGAGGATCAGGACCAGTTCCGTGTGAAATCCTCCAGCGAGCTCGATCCGGAAAGCGAGGAGGCACTCGATGACGGATTGCCAAGAGCGCCCGATGTAGCCGGTCCGGGTATCTTCAAGGGGCCTGCCACAGTCGGCAAGCTATGTATTCCAGGCTTACAGAAATGTCCGCCTCCGCCAGCAATCGAGGTCGATTTCTCACAACTCCCGGAAGCCCCGCCAGGATCGGATGCGGACCGGATCGGCAGAGGGCTGGCTCCAATCGGCAATGATGTGGGCACGGCCCCGCAGATTGCCGTTGATACTGACCAACTCGGCCCCATCGAAGATGCCGCCGAAATTCCGCCGGAGAACTAGTCTTCAAGAATACGCATCACCAAAGGCGGCGCAGTCAAACTGGCGGAATCGCGGAGCAATTCGATAGCTTTGCTGACGCCGCTTTCCGGACCGTGATGAGTCACCATCGCCACCAGCACTTCGCCGCCGTGATTGGCCCGGCCTTGCTGGATCAGGCTTTCGATAGAAACCTCCGCATCACGCATTGCAGCTGTAATCTCGGCCAGAACGCCGGGCTTGTCTGTTACGGCAAAGCGTAAATAGGCTTGCCCGATGCGATGCCCCGAATGGGCGGGCTGGACCGCTTCGAGACTGTCCGAAGGGACGGAGAAAGGCGCTCCCGTTTCGCCCCGGGCGATATCGATCAGATCTGCGACAACAGCACTGGCAGTCGGCCCGTCACCGGCGCCTGCGCCTTGGAACAGCAGTCGACCCGAAAAATTACCTTCCGCAACAACCGCATTGGTCGCGCCGGTCACATTGGCCAGCGGGTGGCCTTTGGGTACGAGGCATGGCTTCACTTCCTGCAGCAATGCCCGAGCGCCGTCCTGCGCCGTTTCCACATCGGCCATGCCAATCAGACGAATGACATATCCCAAGGCGTCAGCCTGGGCGATATCGGCAGCGCGGACACGGGAAATACCCTCGCACTGGACGGCGTCGAAATTGACCCGCGATCCGAACGCGATGGCTGCCAGAATTGCGAGCTTGTGCGCGGCATCAACCCCTTCGATGTCGAATGTCGGATCGGCTTCGGCATAGCCCAGTTCCTGCGCATCTTTCAGCGTTGCGCCGAAATCGGCGCCACTGTCTTCCATGGTCGACAAGATGTAATTGGCCGTACCGTTGAGAATGCCGTAGATTTTCTCGATGGCATTGGCAGCAGCGCCTTCGCGCAGGCCCTTCACCACCGGGATGCCGCCTGCAACGGCAGCTTCGAATTTGAGCGAAGTTCCTGCGGATTCGGCTGCTGCCGCCAACTCAAGCCCGTGATGCGCGATCATCGCCTTGTTGGCGGTTACAAACGCCTTGCCGTGTCCTGTCGCATTGCGCGCCAATGCCAGAGCGGGGCCGTCCGAGCCGCCGACCAGTTCGACAACCACATCGACATCATCGCGGGCTGCCATTTCGGTCATGTCATCGACCCAGTCATACGGGGTCAGGTCCACACCGCGATCACGCGAGCGGTCACGCGCCGAAACCGCCACTATCTGTAATGGCCTCCCCGCCCGAGCAGTCACCAGTTCGGCATTGGATTCAAGTAGCCGGATCACACCTGCTCCCACTGTTCCAAGTCCGGCCAGAGCAATTCGCAAAGGTTGGGTCACGTCAGTAGTCCTTGTCATTTCAACCCTTGTCATTTCGACCCCTATATTCTGACAGGGCATCGCGAGCGCTTTGCGGGATCGGCAAGGCCTCTCCGGTTGCAAGATCAACATGCACATTTACCAACTCGATCTCTGCGCGCAGATCGTCACAACCCGCATCGTCGCAACCATGCAGCTCGATCCGGGTCGTCATGCTGCTGTTTCCGAATCGGGTAGTCCACGCACGGCCTTCGACCAGTTCATCGGCGCGAATGGGTTTGCGGAAATCCACTCCGGCATGCGCAACATGGAATTCCAGCGCGCCTTCGCCAGACAATCGCAATTGGCGGTCACGCCAATATTCGGTGACAACCAGATCGGCATATTCGAGATAGCGCGCATTGAAGACCACGCCTTGCGGATCAAGCTCGGCATAGCGAACGCGGAAACGGTGTCGGAAGGGTTCGTGCATTCCCCGTCCATAGCCGCAGGCGGACTCGGGAAGGAACCACTAAATCTAGTCGGCACTTTAGCTGACTTTGTGCGGAATTCCGTATCAGCCCGTAAGATTACGCTCGCACGCGCCAAGCTGCTGACGGACAAAAGCATAGTCATCACGCGTTCGGGTGCGCGACTCAGGATCATTCGTCAGCATGGCCTGATTCTCGATCACCGGAGGGAGAAAGCACGCCAACCGATACCATTCGAGCGAAAGCGGTGCGGGTGGCCGGGCCGCCTGATCGACGATGTCGGACCATGACACGCCCCAAACCGGCGCCTGACCGGGACGGCGGATTATGCTGATCGACAACGGGGTTTTATCCGCGGTTTCTAGAAAAATCTGGGTTTCCGATTCGCCTACAAGGTTTCCCGATATCGACAGTGCATCGCGCACACCGGTCACCGCAGGAGGCGCATCTTCGGACAACAAGTCTCCGAGAATCGGCCGCAGCCGCGCCTCTGTGTCCTGCGACCATGGTAATTGCGCCGTCTGGCTGACCAGCTGGATCGCACCAGGCTGCCCCGCCACGGGACGGGCAAACAGAAGTACATCCGCCTTCTTCAATTTCGGGGCTTTGCCTTTGGCGGTCAGCGGGACATCGACCAGATAGCGTAGCGATTCGCCGATGGGCACAGCGCCGCTGATTAGTGCTTGAGTCTCGGCTTCTATATAAAGACGTACATGACCGGGCGTCAGACCGGGGGAACGCTCCGGCTCGACAGTCGCCTGCTTGCGAATCTTTGCCTTGAGAACGATCTCCGCCGGATCGGAAAAGGCGACCAGATCAGCATATGTCGGCTCCGCCAGCAGATTTTTTTCTTGCGCATGGGCGGCAGTCGGAACCAGAAAAAGGGCAAAAATCGAGGCCAATCCGGCACCTGCCGAGCGTGAGAAAAATCGTATATTATGCTGCATTTTCAATGCCCTGAAATAATGTTTTACGCCGGCAACCACGCCGTATCTGAAGCTTACCAGATATTAACGCCTGTGAATCTGGCGTGAACCCATAAAGCGTTTGCGCGGTGTCTGCATCATGGCTACAGGTGCAAGAACGCTGGGGACATAATAACACAACAACCGCAGCAGACCCCTGCCGGGTCTTCGGATAACCGGTAGGCAACAGCCATCCGGTCCGACGGGTCGGAAAGGGTGGACAAGCAGAATAACACTCTGGCAGTGTCATGTGCTGCCAAGGGATGAGCTGCCGGGCTTTTGTCCGGTGTAATACGATGGAGTGAAGCGACTGAATGGCCTACGCTGATCAAGAGATGAGTGGTAATCGCATTATCGCGCTTATCATCGTGGCGTTGATTCATATCGCTGTCGGTTACGTGCTGGTGACCGGACTTGCCTATCAGGCAGTCCAGGAAATCGCAGAGCGTGTGACCGCGGTTGATATTGATGAGCCCGAACCAGAGCCGGAACCGGAGGAACCCCCACCACCACCGGAAGAAGTGCCGGAAACAGTTCCGCCGCCCTTCGTGCCTCCGCCACAGCAGAATCTGAACAATGACGCACAGACTATGCGTTCGAGCGAGAAAATCGACGATACGCAGAAGGAAGTCCAGCGGACTCCTAACAAGACGTGTCCTGACGGTTCTGTTGTTGCACAGACGGCAACCTGCGGCCCTGCGACCAAGACCTGCCCTGACGGCAAGTCCTATCCGGTCAATGCAACATGTCCTCCCGTTAACCGTGTGGAGCCCAAAGCGGCAACACCACGGGGTAACCCAGGACGTTGGGCCAGTAACCGCGACTATCCTCGCCGTGCGCTGCGTGAAGAGCGTGAGGGTACAACCCGGTTCCGCGTTACCATCAACGCTGACGGACGTGTGACCAATTGTCAGATCACTGGTTCCAGTGGCCACCCTGATCTGGACGAAACGACCTGTAAGCTGATCACTCGCCGTGCGCGCTTCAATGCGGCAACGGATGGCAATGGTGACAAGACAGCGGGTTCATGGTCCAGTGCGGTACGCTGGAACGTTGACGGATAAAGGATTTCCGGTTGGCCGGTCTCTGCCGGCCAGCCGGGTTTGGATTTAAAATTTACAGCTTCTTTCTGAGAGGAAACTCGCAATGATTACTCAACTACTAACAGCTGCCGCAGCCGGTGGCGAAGAAGTCAAGAACCAGTTCGGCTTCTGGGAAGCCATGAACCAGGGCGGCGTGATTGCATGGTCGATCTTCGGCGTCATGGTCATCATGTCGGTTGGTTCGTTCTACATCCTGATCACCAAGCTGCTCGAGCAGAACAAGGTGATGAGCCAGTATAAAGACGTGCGTAACAGCTTCTGGCGCGCAAACACGCTCAAAGAAGGTGCCACCAAGCTGGAAAAGAACAGCGCATGGCGCCAGCTGGTCGACGATGCTCTGAAAGCAGAGCAAGAGCACGGCAAGATGACCGACGCTCTCGAAGCGCATGACTGGATGCACGGCACTCTGGCTCGTTCGGAATCAGCCATCAACGCGAAACTCGCTGGCGGCCTGCCATTCCTCGCATCGGTTGGTGCTACCGCGCCATTCGTTGGTCTGCTTGGAACCGTGATCGGTATCTACCGCGCTCTGATCAACATCGGTCTTGCCGGTTCGGCATCGATCGACAAGGTTGCTGGCCCGGTTGGTGAAGCGCTGATCATGACCGCTATTGGTCTGCTCGTGGCGGTTCCTGCCGTTCTTGCTTACAACTGGCTGTCGAGCCGTAACAAGAAGATCGCTGGCATGCTCAGCGGTTTCTCGACCGATCTGCTGGCCAACCTGAACTCCAACGGCACAGTCAAGCCTGCGGTTGCACCGGCCAAGGCCCCTGCACAGAAAGCACCGGCCAAGCCTGCTCCTGCTGCAAAGCCTAAAGCCTGATAGGGTTACGGATCGGGGCAGTGACCTGTCCCGATCCTCTTCCAACCCGAAACCACACTAATTCAGGATAGGATGTAGCAATGGCTATTTCGATGGGCGGAGACGGCGACGAGAAGCCGATGTCGGACATCAACACCACGCCGCTGGTCGACGTGATGCTGGTTCTTCTGATCATCTTCCTTATTGCCGTCCCGGTTGCGATCCAGACGATCGAGAAGCTTAAAATTCCGATCATGGAAACCGAAGAGTCGAAAGATAAGGTCGAGAACCTTCTTTTGACCGTCAGCACAACGGATGCCGCGGGCGTCAGTGCAGGCGAAGCCGGTTTTGAAGGTGCAAGTCTGGTCGGCGAATGCCGGATCTACTTTAACAACACGACACCGGTCGATTCCGGCGAATTGTACCAACGGGCATTTGACCGCCTTGAAGGTATCGTGGAAGCTGCCGGCGGTCCGGAAGCCATCCAGCAGAACCCGGAAGCTGTTCCGCAGGTCCACATTCGCGGCGATATCAACGCGCCCTGGCGCTGTGTTGCCGGCACGATCTACAACGTTCAGCGGGCGGGTTATCCCACCGTTGGCTTCATCTCCAACCCGGTCGACCCAAACGGTTGATCGGCACGGACTGAAGCAAGACAGGAGTAAACCAATATGGCAATGT
>JAHDDJ010000451.1 GCA_020629385.1 Erythrobacter sp. | reverse complement strand
CCCCAACCTTGGCAAGGTTGTGCTCTACCCCTGAGCTACGCCCGCTCACTAGACGCTCCCCGGAACGGTGAATCACCGTGCTGTTCCGGTGGGGAGGCGCGCAATTAGCAGCGGTTTCAGAGTGCGGCAAGCGGAAAATTGCATGGCGAAGCGACTATTCGTGGCGTTCTCCTACCGATCCCTGTTGCGCCCTTCACATATGCGGTAGAAGCCCCACATAGAACGCGAAACACAGGCATAGCGAAGGAATATCACGTGGCGAGCATGGGGCTGAATATCGAGGAGCAAAAAGCGGTCGAGCGGTTCAAGACCGATGTGGTCGATCCGTCCATGACCAAGCTGGTGATCCTCGACTTCTGGGCCGAATGGTGCGGCCCGTGCAAGGCGCTCGCGCCGATGCTGGAGAAAGTCGCAGCCGAATATGCCGACAAGGGTGTGGTGCTGGTCAAGGTCAATGTTGATGAAGAGAAATTCATCGCCAGCCAGTTCCAGGTCCAGTCGATCCCGACAGTCTATGCGATGTTCCAGGGCCAGCCGGTCGCAGATCTGACCAATGCACGGTCCGAATCGCAGATGAAGCAGATGCTCGACCAGCTTCTCGAAAAGCTGCCGCTTGATGCCGCCGGACAAGCGGCGCAGCCACAGCAGGATGTCGGCCAATTTATCGATATGGCAGAGCAGGTTCTGGCTGAAGGCGACGCCGAACGCGCTGCGGGTGTGTTCATGCAGGTCGTGCAGATGGCACCCGACAACGCCCCCGCCCATGCGGGCCTGATCCGTGCTTTGGTCGCGGGTGGCCGCACCGACGAAGCGCAAAGCATCGCCGATGCGCTCGATCCTTCGGTCAAAGACGATGCCGCCATCCAGCAAGCGCTGTCGGTGCTGGAACTGGCGGGTACGCAGGTCGACGAGGGCGAGCTTGCCGCACTGCGTCAGGCTGCCGCTGACAAGCCCGATGATATGGACGCGCAACTCGCCTTCGCCGAAGCAGCTTTCGCAGCGCAGGATCGTGACGCCGCCGCAGACACTTTGCTGGCGATGGTCGAGAAGGACCGCGACTGGAACGAAGGCGCAGCGCGTACCAAACTGCTCCAGATATTCGAAGCGGTCGGCCTGGAAGACGCTTGGGTCGTTGCCACACGCCGTCGCCTGTCGAAAATCCTGTTCGGCTGACCATGGCAAAGCGGCTTTCCATATTTCCCCTGACCGGAGCGATCCTGTTTCCCGGCTTGCAGATGCCGCTGCATATCTTCGAGCCGCGTTATCGCGCGCTGGTCAGCGATGCTCTGGCACGCGACCGGCGGATAGCGATGATCCAGCCCAAAGCCGCGATGGAAGGCGCGCCGCTCTATTCGGTCGGCTGCGTCGGGCGGATCGGCGATGTCGAGGCGCTGGATGACGGGCGCTTCAATGTCGTGCTGGAAGGCGAGAACCGCTTCCGCATGCTGCGCGAACTGGATGTCACCACCCAGTTCCGCCAGATCGAGGCCGAACTGCTGGAAGAACCCGATGACGAATATCTCAGCAGCGTCGAGCGGGCGAGTTTCGAAATGGAAGCGCGCAAATTCGCCGATGCGCAAGGCTACAGCGTGGATTGGGATTC
>JAHDDJ010000450.1 GCA_020629385.1 Erythrobacter sp. | reverse complement strand
GTCTCTTCCCAGCTTGGCCGCGTGATGCTTCCGGCGTTTGGACAGTATTCGCCAACCAAATTCGCGCTGGAAGCGATGAGCGAGCAAATGGCGTACGAACTGGTCCCGCATAATATTGACGTGACAATCATCGAACCGGGTGGCTACCCGACAGAGATCTGGGCCAATGCCAATGCGCTCACACAAAAGCTGCTGGATAGGGCCGAAACCCGGCACACCGATGGATACGCACAGATCGTCGAAGGCCTGCGCTCGAGTACCAATAATGGCGGCTCAACCGATCCGATGGATGTTCCGAATGCCATTGCCGAGATCATCGGAATGCCTCCGGGTACGCGCCCGCTGAGAAAACCTGTGCATCCCGGGCCAAAGCCGCAAATCGCGATCAATGAAGTCAGCGCCAAGACACAGGTCGGCTGGCTCGGCGAAAGTGGCTATGGTCCGTGGATCAAAGCCGTCCACAACGTATAGCTCTGGTCATTATGCCGCGGCATCGCTAAGGGCCGCGGCATAAGAATTTTCCGGAGTATATGATGGGTTTCCGTTGCGGGATCGTCGGGCTGCCAAATGTCGGCAAGTCCACCTTGTTCAATGCATTGACAGAGACGCAGGCTGCCGAGGCTGCGAACTATCCGTTCTGCACAATTGAACCGAATGTCGGGCAGGTTTCTGTGCCTGATGACCGTTTGGACAAGATCGCCAAGATCGCTGGCAGCGCGAAAATCGTGCCCACTCAACTGGCTTTCGTCGATATTGCGGGGCTCGTCAAAGGTGCGAGCCAGGGCGAAGGCCTGGGCAACCAGTTCCTCGGCAATATCCGTGAAGTCGATGCTATCGTGCATGTGCTGCGCTGTTTTGAAGATGATGACATCCAGCATGTCGCCAACAAGGTGGACCCACTCGCAGACGCCGAAGTTGTCGAAACCGAGTTGATGCTGGCCGATCTGGAAAGCCTCGAAAAACGTGTCCCGAATGCACAGAAACGTGCGACAGGCGGCGACAAGGAAGCCAAGATCATGGCTTCTGTCCTCGGGCAAGCATTGGATCTGCTGCGCGACGGCAAACCTGCACGCCTGACCGTTCCCAATGATGACGAGGAAAAGCGCCTGTTCGAACAGGCGCAGCTCCTCACCGCCAAGCCGGTTCTGTATGTCTGCAATGTCGCCGAAGATGAAGCCGCCGAGGGTAACGCACTGTCCGCCAGCGTCTTTGCCAAGGCCGAAGCCGAAGGTGCTCAAGCGGTCGTTGTTTCCGCTGCCATTGAAGCTGAATTGGTCGCTATGCCCGCCGAAGAGCGCGGCGAGTTTCTGGCCGAACTTGGCCTGGAAGAAAGCGGCCTCGCTCGGGTCATCCGCGCCGGTTACGAATTACTGGGCCTCAAAACGTTCTTCACTGCGGGCCCGAAAGAAGCCCGTGCATGGACGTTCCCGAGTGGCGCCACCGCTCCCCAAGCCGCGGGAGAAATCCATACCGATTTCGAGAAGGGTTTCATCCGCGCTGAAACGACTGCCTATGAAGACTATGTCGAACTTGGTGGCGAAAATGCTGCGCGCGAAGCGGGAAAATTGCGGCAGGAAGGCAAGCAATATGTCGTGCAAGACGGCGA
>JAHDDJ010000449.1 GCA_020629385.1 Erythrobacter sp. | reverse complement strand
TTGAGCGCGCCTGTCAGGTCGCCCCAGGGATTGTCGCTCCAGGCCAGAGCCTTGGCGGCCTCGGCCAGATAGGCACGGTCGTCGTCGGAGAATTCGGGTAACTCAATCGGGCCGGTGACGATTTTCCAGTAATCATGCGCACCGCTGACCGTTTCCAGATTGGGCCGTACCGCGTGCCACGCCTCTTCGCCCATTCCTTCGGGCAGGCGGTCTTGCACATCTGCATAATCCATCTGGTGGACCAGCGCCGTATTGATCCGCTCCAGCTCTGCATCGTCGAACTTCGCCGGAGCGCGGCCAAAGGTTTCAAGCGCAAAAGTGTCGATAAGAATCTGCGCGTCTGCGATTGGCTCGACCGGTTGCGACGTCCCCAGTCTTGCGAGCAGCGCAATGATCGCCTGCGGCTCGATATCACGCTCGCGAAAGGCATCGCATCCGAGAGAGCCCAAACGCTTGGACAGCTTGCCTTCCTTGCCGACCAGCAGCGCCTCGTGCGCGAAGTTTGGCGGCGCTGCGCCGAGTGCTTCGAACATTTGCACCTGCACGGCTGTGTTGGAAACATGGTCCTCGCCACGCAGCACATCGGTGATGCCCATATCAATGTCGTCCACGGCGCTGGGTAGCATGTAGAGCCAACTGCCATCAGCGCGGCGGATCACCGGATCGGACAGGGTCGCCGGATCAAATTTCTGCGGCCCGCGAACACCGTCATTCCAGCCAATCGGATCATCATGATCCAGCTTGAAGCGCCAATGCGGAGCGATGCCCTCTGCCTCTTTCGCGGCGCGGTCCGCCTCGGTCAGTTCCAGAGCGGTACGGTCGTAAATCGGTGGCTTGCCGCGACCCAGCTGGATCTTGCGTTTCAGGTCGAGTTCCTGCGCGGTTTCGTAGCATGGATAGACCCGGCCCGCTTCGCGCAATCTTTCGAAAGCTGCCTCGTACAGATCGAGCCGCGCCGACTGTCGTTCTTCGCCGTCCGGATTCATGCCCAGCCACGCCAGATCGGCGCGTATTGCCTCGACATATTCTTCCTTGCTGCGTTCCGGATCGGTATCGTCGATCCGCAGCAGAAACTTGCCGCCATTCTTCTGCGCCAGCATCCAGTTATGCAGCGCGGTACGGATATTGCCGACATGCAAGCGGCCGGTCGGCGAAGGGGCGAAACGTGTAATGCTCATGGCGGCAGCGGTTAGCCTGTGCGGCGCATTGCGACAAGCAGATGCTTCCCAATGCAGCACATCGCAGCTAGCTTTCCGCGCATGAGCAATGAAACAGCCCTCGCAGATGCGATTTCGACAGCCGGATTGCCCGGCGCCACTGCCATGATCGTTGACAAGGAGGGCGTGCGGTTTAGCGGCGCCTGGGGCCATGCCGATGCGGTCGCCAAAACGCCGATGCAGCTCGATACGGTGTGCCAGATCGCCAGCATGACCAAAGCGCTGGTTTCAGTCGCTGCGATGCAATTGGTCGAGCAAGGCAAGTTGACGCTGGACGGTCCGATTGGCGACGTTCTGCCCGAACTGGCCAATGCGCTGGTGATGGACGACTTCGATGAAAATGGAGCGCCCATACTGCGCCCCGCCAAGCGACCCGTGACTTTGCGGCACCTGCTGACCCA
>JAHDDJ010000448.1 GCA_020629385.1 Erythrobacter sp. | reverse complement strand
AATGACCGGAGCGAGGCGATCTTCCAGTCCATGGCCGTTGGCGCAGCCGAACTGGCTGTTGAACTTGATGCCATGCGTGTTTTGAAAGGATAGAGTGATGCTTAGCAAGGGTGACGAATATCCGGTCCACCAATGTCCCGAACCGATTGCTTATTCCGGGACCGACCGCAATTTCTACGACCGGTATTTTTTCAACGGCTATGCACCTGATGGCAGCAGCTTCTTTGCGCTGGCATTCGGCGTCTATCCGCATCTCGATGTTGCTGATGCGCATTTCTGTGTGATCCGGAATGGTGTGCAGCACTGCGTCCATGCAAGTTGCGAGTTGCAGATGGAGCGGCTTGACCTGAAAGTCGGCCCTATTTCGATCGAAGTGCTGGAACCGCTTCACAAGCTGAAAGTCACGGTTTCCGAAACAGACGGGATTGCCGCAGAATTCGTTTTTGAAAGCCGTGCATTTCCGATCGAGGAACCACGCTTCACTCATCGGATCGGTCCGCGTACCTTCATGGACTACACGCGGATGACGCAGAATGGCACGTATACGGGACACATCACCGTCGATGGTGACACGCAGCAGATTTCCAAGGGTAGTTGGGGCACGCGTGACCGGAGTTGGGGTGTCCGCCCGATTGGCGCGCGCGACGAACAGCCTATGCCGGGTGTCGCGGCACCGACATTCTTTTGGCAATGGACCCCGATAAACCTTCCGTCCGGAAGCCTGTTCTTCCACAATAACGCCGAACCTGACGGGACTTCATGGAACACACGCGCGGCGTGGGCACCCAAGGGTGGCACGGTGGAAGATATCCATGAAGGTAGCGCCGAAATGAAGGCGCAGCTTCAGCCCGGATCGCGCTGGCCGTCTTCCGGTGAACTGATTATTGATGTCGCCGGTGCGCCCAACCGGGTCAGTCTTAGAGCCAGACAACGTTTCCAGATGCGGGGGCTAGGCTACACTTCACCGGATTGGGGGCATGGCCAGCACCAGGGTCCGCTAAAGGTCGAACGTGAAGACATTTCTCTCGACACGCTTGACCCGCTGGCGATGGAGAACCTCCACGTCCAGATGATCTGCGACGTAGAGACCAGTGCAGGCGAGCATGGCATTGCCATTTTCGAGCAGCTTATCCTCGGGCCCTATGCGCCACTGGCACTGCGCGAATATTTCGACGGTGGTGCCTAGCCTGCGAATTTGGCTTGTAAGTCAAGCATGGCGAGCGCTGCCTTCGCGGCTTCACCACCTTTGTCCTTTTGCGAAGAGTCTGCACGGACAAGCGCCTGCTCCTCGTTCTCGACTGTCAGAATACCGTTGCCGATGGCCAATCCGTCCATGCTCAGGGCCATAATGCCGCGCGCGCTTTCACCCGCAACGATCTCGAAATGGTATGTCTCGCCCCGGATAACCACACCGATGGCAACGTAGCCGGCATATTGTTGGCTTTCGGCCGCCAGCGCTATCGCACCGGGTATCTCGAGTGCGCCTGGGACAGTCAGCACTTCAACGTCATGCCCTGCATTCTCCAGCACGGCGCGCGCACCAGCGATCAGCATATCATTCAAATGGTCGTAAAACCGGGCTTCGATAATCAGAAAACGCGCCATCATGTGCTCCGCAGGTCAGT
>JAHDDJ010000447.1 GCA_020629385.1 Erythrobacter sp. | reverse complement strand
GTTTGGCCCCGCGCGCTGTCCAACGGGCCTCCAACAGCCACTCAAGACCACTCCCTGCGCGATCACCGCCACAAGTGGGGACAGACCTCGATGTGGTCACGCTCGCGCGGTACGTGAAGGGCTCTGACCCCTAGAGCGCTCCAGGGTCAGAGCCCTTTGCTGGTTGAGGTCAGCGTGCGGCGTCGAGCCAGGCGGCGAGGCGTTCAGGGTTGGCGTCGATCCAGCTGCGGGCGATGGTGCGGCTGGCCTCGACCTTCTCGTGCCATTCGGTCAGGTCGAGCGAACCGAGTACGGCGACGAGCTCGGACGCTTCGTGTCGCTGGAGCTCGATCGCATTGAGGACGGCGACGACGTCGGGGTGTGCGTCCAGCCACCTGCGGTTTCCGACAATCGTGATGTCGTTCCCGTTCCACCCGGTCTGACAGCCATCCGGCCCCTGCGTGCAGACGTCCGGCGACAGGTCGGTGAACCCGACACTGCCGTCTTCACGGACGATCTCCGGGTAGGGGCTCTGCTCGAATGGGTCGCGCGCTCCGATGTCGATCGCCTCGATGGAGACCGAAAGCCACATTGTGTCGTCGCCCACCTGGGCGCGGGCATGCTGCGAGGTCGGTGACCATGCGTACGCCACGGCCGCTTCGCCACGTGCGACGTGGGTGAGGAATTCTTCGAACATTGCGTCATAGCCCGGTTGACCACGTCGCGGTTCGGTGCCGGGAAGCTCCTGCACTTGTTCGAGGTCCATCCATCGATTCCAGCGCAGGTAGCTGTCGATGATGTCGTCGCACGTCCAGTCTTCGGGACAGCCGTAGATCTCGCCTTGGCCGTCGCCGTCGCGGTCGAGTTGGAGGGCGAGCGACCTCGTCTCTGCGATCTGGTCGAGCGAGGTGATGTTCTCGCTGTCAGCCCATGCCTTCGAGATCAACCAGCCCTGCAAGCCGCCGTTCGGCACGATCGGCTGGAGCAGCGTCACGTTGTCGCCGATCGTTTCTCCTTCGTCGTCGTAGTGGCCATCAAGCCAGTCGAGGTGGAACGGAAACCACCCGTTGGCGAACAGGTCTCCCTGGTCGCGCGCCAGGACTGCGTATACCAGCTCCGGGGCAAGTCCCTCGTTGTGGTCACCGATCACGACCTCCGTGGGTTCGAATCCGAGCCGGGCGAGGACTTCGATCACGATCGAACTGAGAACGAGTCCGCTGTCCCAGTTCGCTCGCACGACGCGTACCGGACCGCGGTCGGGTGGCGGGGGAGGGATTGTCGTTGTGGTTGGCTCGGTCGGGGTTGCCTCGGTGGTGGTGGAGGGCGCTGCGGTGGGCTCCGGGGAGGCCTCGTTGATCGTGAGATCCGACGTGCACGCGGTGGCGACGATCATTGCCACCACCACTACCGCCAACATCTTCCGCATGGTGCAAGGGTGCCAGCTCCCGTGCGTCAGCGGTGGTCGGCGAACCACGTTGCGCCGGTCTCGAATCCGATTCCGGCGCTGGTTCCGAAGGTGACAACCACTCCCAGCGCGTGCTCTGCCACAAGTGGGGACAGGCCTCCATGTGGTGGTGTTCGCGCGGTGCGTGAAGGGCTCTGACCCCTGGAGCGCTCCAGGGGTCAGAGCCCTCTGGTGGGTCGTAG
>JAHDDJ010000446.1 GCA_020629385.1 Erythrobacter sp. | reverse complement strand
TAGGCAATGGTCTTGCCATCAGGCGAGAAGCGCGGATCTGCATAGTGGCCCGGCTGGTTCGTCACGACGCGCTCCCGGCCATTACCGACATTGCGGACGACGACAGACCCGAGACCTTCATCCGTCCAGCGCACGAATACGACTTCCGCACTGTTCGGGGACCAGCTGGGGAATGCTTCCACAGCGTCGTCATTGCCGGAGGTCAAGCGCCTTGGCGAACCGCCGCCGGCTGGCTTCACATGCAATTTGCCCAGCGTTTCGAACACCACCCTGCGCCCATCAGGAGAGACGCTGGCGAATTTCGGAATGCTGGTGGTGAAGCTGTCTGGCGCGACCTCGATTACCGGATGCGGCGAATCCGCAACTCCCCGAGTATCGTTGACGCTGAATGGAATAACACTCGCGCCTGTACCATCCGCATTCACCCGGCGGATCTTGCCGCCTGCCCAGAACACGATGCTGCGGCTGTCAGGCGTCCAGTCCATATTCGGATAGACGCCGGTCACGGCCCAGGTTTCCTGCACATCCAGATCAAGCTCTGTGTAAATCGCCCGCTCTGCACCCGAAGCGATATCCTTTACCCAAAGCTGCGACTGGTCCTTGTCCCGCCTGACAAAGGCAATACTCTTTCCATCAGGTGACGGTGCGGGACGGACCGCGCCGCCAAAGCCGCTAACCGCGGTCTGCGTTTCGCCGGTTTCGAAATCATATCGCTCAATCTCGAAAATGCCCTGCGTCGAATCCTGCGCATATTCGAAGATCGGACCCGGTGTTACGTTGCGGGTGAAATAGACCGACTTTCCATCGGGCGCGTACACGGGTTCGCCCAGTTCTTTCTGGTGCGTTTCATTCGGCCGGGCGACCAGCTTGACGCCGCCGCCGCCCGATACGTGATAGACCCACACCTCGCCCGTGCCGAGCGAACGGCCGGTGGTAAAATGCTTCTTCGCGACAATGAACTGCCCGTCCGGGCTCCAGCTTGGCTGGTTGAGCAGACGGAAGCTTTCCTTGGTCACCTGCGCCTTGTCGGACCCGTCAGCGTTCATAATCCAGATATTGTCGGCGCCGCCCCTGTCGGACGTAAACGCGATACGCTTGCCATCGGGCGAAAAGCGCGGCTGCACTTCCCATGGCAAGCCATCGGATATCCGTGTGGGCTGTCCGCCGGATGCAGGCATCGTATAAATGTCGCCAAGCATCGAGAATGCGATGGTCGAGCCATCGGGCGACACATCGACATCCATCCATGTGCCTTCATCGGTCTGGATAGGTACTTGCCGTATCGTGGCCCCTTTGGGTGCCGAAACGTCCCATTTGCCGTCATCGTCAGCTTTTTCGCCGCTTGCTTCAGATGCAGCAGTCGCCTCCGGCTCCTCTGCATCCTGCGCAAACGCGGTCTGCGACAATGCGGGTTGAAGAGCAAACAGGCTGGAGCACAGCAAAAGTGACGGCAATTTCATCGACATTTCCCCTGACAATATCTTTCTATCGGGCGATGTTTTACGCCGCGTGACAGATATTGCCAGTACGCTCGTCGATTGAAGCCAGTGCGTTGGATGCCCCGTGAGGATTCGAACCTCAATTGACGGAGTCAGAGTCCGTAGTCTTACCATTAGACGACGGGGCA
>JAHDDJ010000062.1 GCA_020629385.1 Erythrobacter sp. | reverse complement strand
ATTTTCGGCACGAATCGTCAGATTAGAAAACCCGCTGCTCGTCTCGTCGTCCGTGCCGAATTGAATGTAAGCCTCTGCAATTTCCGCCCCCTGCGGCAAATCAAAATCCGCAAACCGCAACCCGACCGTTTGGTCGCCGATGTCGATGTCGCTTATCAATTCGATGTCGGAACTCGTCAGACTGACCGTGCCGCCGGGTCGCTCTTCCGCATCGTCTGCGCTCGTTTGAATGTAGCGCGCAACGGTCAACACGAAGCAGGTGTCGCAAGTCACCGCGTCGGCATTTGCCCAAAGGTTGGTTTGTAAAAACAGGAAGGTCACTAATGCCGTGAACGCGGCAGGAAATCGAGACATTTACAGTTTGGTTTTAATAGACGGTTGACGGTTGACAGTTGTTAGTTAACAGTCAGGTTAGGCTTTGATAATCAAACAATTATGTGAGATTATTCTTTATTCGTAATGGCTTAGGTGTCTGACGCTGATTTTGGTAAAAGTCGAAAATATTGCGAATAAATCTAAGGTTCAAGCGAAGAAAAGCGTCTGACACCAATGTTATATTTAACGCCGGTGTCAGACACTTTTTTTCTGTCGGATTTCGATATAACATAATTTTTTCGATACTTGCTTGAGTCAAGTGTCAGACACCTAAGTAGTTACCTTTATTCTTTCTTTAAAAATCGGAGCTTATATGAGCTTAGGTGCGGCGGTTTAAAATCTTGAAACAGGTACTGCTTTAGAGGGAAGAGCTACTACCTTTTCGAAAAGGCAGCAGCTCTGTTTTTCACTTAATTTGTCTTCACGATCTTGAATGAGCGGTTAATCGTTTCGCCCTGCACACGTACCAGGTACTGCCCGGCGGGCAAATTCGCTACGTCAATCGTGCTGCCTTCTTCAACCTCGGTGCGCAGCAATAATTTACCTTCCAAGCTGATAAATTCCGCGATACATTTCTCACCTTCCAAACCCGAAAGGGAGATAAAATCCATGGTCGGTACGGGATAAACTTTGATGTCTTTACCGCTGACATTTTCCGTAGCATTCGGTCCGACGACGTTAATGCCGACCAAGCCCTTTTCGTAATTTTCGCCGTTATCGGAAGCAAACGTCACCCACAGGAAGTAAAATCCGCCTTCGGGCAAATCTTCCGTCGGTACGGCACCTGCCAAAGAAATCGTACCCGTAGAAGTACCCGACTCGGTGCCCAATACGCTTTCATCGACGTACAAATAGTCGGTCACCAAATTCCAGCCTTCCGCCATTTCGCGCAGCCAGTATTTGACGCCGCCGTAATTGGAAGCCACGACTTTATTACCCGTGCCGGCGTGGTATTCGGTATTGACGACGAGGGTGCCGTCGGTTTCAAAATCGGTATTCAGGTAAACAGACTCGTCATCAAAAGCGATGAAAGGAGCAACTAAAGCAAGCACCGTGATGTCGCTTTCGGCGGTCAATCCGTTTTCGACGGTCGTCGCGGTGATAGTTGCGGTGCCGGCACTGACTCCGGTAACGACGCCGTCGGCATCTACCGTCGCAACTGCCGCGTCGCTGCTGCTCCAAGTTACGTCGGTATTATCCGCAATGACGGGCAAAACTACGGCAGTAAGCTGCACGTTACTTTCGGCGATGACCTCCGCTGCGGGCGGGTCGATACTGATTGACTCGGGAGCAATCGGGAAAAACTCTACGACGGTAATTATTGCCGAGTCGGACAAATCTCCGACGGCGGTCGTTGCCGTAACGGTGACGACTTCGTCCAAAATAATTCCGGTTACGTTGCCGTTTTGGTCCACCGAGGCGGCAGCGGGATTGCTCGAAGTCCATACCGTCGTCATGTCGGCATTACCCGGCAAAATCGTTGCTGCCAAAGGAATAGAGGTGCCGATACGCACGTCGTCCGTTTGCGGAGAAACGACGATACTTTGCGGGGCGACCGCGTCGGTGTCGTGTATGGTATTGACTTCCAAATCGGTCATTACAACCGTTTCGCCGTTGCGCCACCGCACTACGATGCTGTCGATTTCGGTAGCCGTACCCAAGCCGAAATGCACCATATTCAGCAGGCTTTGCGAAAAGATTTCGCCCGCCGAGCCTACTCTTTTATAATGTTCGTTTTCGGAAGTGTAAACGGTGACTTCGGCAGAGTAGGGGTCGATGCCGGTCTCGGGGCCGTAATTAACATCGACAATCGCGTAGTTGCCCGTTCCCGGATTGGTGCCGGAGTACAAGTACCACCTACCCAACTCGTCGCTGCCGTTCAACATATCCGCGTCGCCGTCGAGGTCGAAGTCGAAGGCCTGCCCCATATCGCCGTGTCCGGTATCGTCGGCATCTTTTGCGCTGTGTGCGGTGCTGATTTCAAAGCCGGTACCACCGTTATTCAACAGCAGGTAGTCTGCCGTGCGTGATTTTAAGAAACCGAAACGATAAACGAATAAGTCATTGTAGCCGTCATTGTTAAAATCGCCGTGCGTGACGCCCATGTTTTTGCCGCCCTGCGGAATGTTCCATTCTTCCGAAACGTCGGTAAAAACGCCGCCGTCATTGCGGAGCAAATAGTCTTGTGAGTTGCGATTGAAGGGCGCGAAATCGGGTGTGACTTCGTCGATACCCGTTACGGAAAAGGAAATCGACCAGTAGATGTCGTCATTTTTAACCATTTCCAAGTTCCAGTTGCCGCCGCCCGTGTGACCGAGATAAATACCGTTTTGGTCGCGGGTCGTTGCCCAGCCGTTTGCTTGTGTTTGGGTAATCGTTGTTTCGTCCCCCGGCTCGATTTCAAAAACCGTTGCGGCACTACCGAGGTAGAGCGGGAAGCCTTCGTCGTAACCGCGATAAACCCAATCGTAGTCGAAAAAATCGAGGTCGCCCTCCGCCGTAAAAGACAGTGCGGAAGAACCCGCATTGCCGTTGCTGCGCCAATCCATGCGCGTCGTATTCGGGTCAAAATCGAGTGCCGGCACCGGCGACTGAAGGAAGTTTTGCTGACGTGCCAGATAGATATCCAAATCGCCGTCGTTGTCGATATCGACATCCGCTACGGCGTGAACGTAATGCAGATTGACGAAGCCGTCGGGCAAAACAGATGCACCCACATTGGTGTAGGTAAAGTCGCCGTTACCTTGCCAGACCGAGAGGGGCCAGTACAAAATTATGTCGTCAATTCGGTCGCCGTTGATGTCGGTAATGAGGACACGCTCGCCGGGTTTGTCTTCCAAATCGGGCACGAGTTTGACGTCGAAAGTGCCGTCGCCGTTATTCTCGTAGAAATTGTGAATCGCGCCGCTGCTCGAATTGATACCCTGCGCATTTATCAAAATCAAATCCAAATCATCGTCTTTATCCATATCGACCCAGCGGGCACAGCGTCCGCGCGAGCCTTCGGTAATGCCCGCATCCAAAGTCGCGATGTTGAATACGTTGTCGTCGTTGCGCAAAAAATTCGGGAGTTGCGGATTGGTGCCGTTACCGCCGCCGACCGTCACGACCAAGTCGAGGTCGCCGTCGTTGTCATAGTCGCCGGGTGCCGTGCCGTGCAGGTCGTACTGCGCCAATATTTCGGGGTACTGGGTAAAAGTGTTATCGCCGTCATTAAAAAACAGCTTGGCAGGCACCAGATTGTGATTATTTAAAATGAAATCATAATCACCGTCATTATCCATATCGGCTACCGAAGGACCGCCGTATTTAAGTGTAGTTTCCGTAATCAGACCTCTTTCTTCCGCTACGTCGGCAAATTCCGGAAAATCGAGTCCCGTAACATCGGTCGTCGTGATGTCGTTGACGGTAATCGTGCCGCCGCGTGCGACCAAAGTGATTTCCTGCACGCCGGTCGCGTTAAATTTTGCCAAGGCATTCAGCGTTTGTGCGCCCGAGACCGGAATATCGAGGTTGTCAATCAGAAGTTCGCCGTCGGCAAGCAGGCTGACGTTGGCGTAGGCTTCTTCGGTGTCGAGGTCGAAAGTCACGCGCTTCAGCAGGGAGCCGGTGACTTCGTAATTCGTCGAAAAGGGCGCGGCGTCGAGGGTGACGGGCGCGGAAATAATTTGCGCTTGCAATGTGCCGGCGAAGGCGAAAATGCAGAGCAGTAAGAGATTTTTGATGATATTCATAAAACAGTTTTTATTATTTGTTTAGAGAAAGTCAGAAAAGATTTATTCGATAACCAAACGGCGGCTGACCGTTCCGTTTTCGGTAGTAACTTGTACGAAGTACACCCCCGTCACTAAGTTTTGCCCGGCTGTGCGGGCGTTGATTGCGTTAATTTTTTTGTATAAAACGATTCGACCAACCGAGTCGTAAATTGTCAACTCCGCCGTGCCCGCGAGGTCGGGCAATTCTAAGGTAAAATCGCCGCCGGTCGGGTTGGGGTAGAGCATCATGTTTTGTAATGCGGCGGGCATTTCGGTTGCCGTGTCGCTTTCTATGATTAAAGGAGAGGAGCAGCCGCCGTTGTTGGTTTGCCAGTTACCGTTGACGTCTCTTATCCAGGCAATCAGAGTATAATTACCGGGCGGCGGCGTATAGACTTCGCCCCAGTCAGGCGGGTTGCGCGGGTCGAGGGTGACGGAGACCGTGCCTTGTCCGGGATTAACGGTTGTTTGTCCTTCGCCCTGCCACAGATTGTCGGCATTTTTCAACTCGACGGCGACGTCTATGGCTTCATTTGTAGAATATTCGACCTCGAAGACGTATTGATTTTGAGCATTTACCGCGGTCGGCAGCAGGTCGCATTTTACGAAAAGCGGAAAATCGAACTCGACCGTAATCACGCTGTTTGCCGAAAAAGCCCCGTCGGCGGTCGTTGCCGTGACGGTCGTCGTGCCTTCTGTCGTACCGGGCGTGACCAAACCGTCGGCATCGACAACAGCAATACTTTCGTCGGCGGAAGTCCACACGAGGTCTTGCTCAATGGCGCCGAAAGGAAAAAATTCGGCTTGCAGTTGCAGTAACTCACCGGAGGTCATGGTGTAAGCAACAGGCGAAATCGCGAATCCGGTCAGTACAATCGGCGTGAGGACTTCGACGACATCTATTACACTTTGGGCGGTTAGAGTGCCGTCGGCGGCGGCGGCGGTAATGATTGTTTGCCCCAAAGCCAAAGCGGTAACGTTGCCGTAGGCATCGACCGTTGCCGTACTTTCGTCGCTCGATGTCCACGTCAGAGTCGGGTCGGCAGCATTCGTCGGGGTGACAGTCGCGGTTAGTTGATAGTTGTCGGCAATTGCCAATTCTGTTTCCGGCGGGGTCAGGGTCAAGGCCGTTACCGGCGTCGTTTGCGAGCGCGGCAAAGGTGCGCTGTGATTAAATACCTGCAGAATCATGCTGCTGATGTGACCGCCTGCGTCGGGAAATTGCACGGTGATTTCGTTATCGGCTTGGAGGTAATAAAAAGGCACGGGCACTTCCAAAATACCGAAGAAATCGGGACGCGTATCCTCTTGATTCGGACCGCGGTAGTCAGCGGGCACGGCAATTTCGAAGCCGTTGATAAATACGGTCGGTTGTAGATTTTTCCCGTGAGCGCGACCGACACCGATGCGTAAAATTGCTTCACCGTATGCTTCTTTAACGATGCCGTTTATTGCAAATTCATGTATCGCATTTCCGATAATCGGCGTGAGGTGCGTCGTCGCAAAGTACTTTTTCTCCTGTACGGTTTCGGCGGGTATAATATCATCGGCGAAGGTATATTTGATGACCATCGTACCTTCGGGTGCGAGTTGAGTGGTCGGCAAGGTCGTAAAAGTCAACTCTTCCAACTGCGCCCCGTTGCCCGCTGCGTTTTCGTACAGTTGTTTGGTCGCAATGTTTTGCAGCTCGTTGTCGGTGATACCGGTGAGGTTCAAATCGACAGTTTGTTCTTGGAAAGTAAGATTGTGCAACATGACAAACAGTTCGTTACCGTTGACGTAGGCGTTGCTCAACAGGTCGGGTTCTGTCGCTTCGGTTTCGATGCGGGTACCGCGTATTTCGGACAGCAATTGATAATATTTTACCAGGTCGGTAAAAACCCAATGCGTCCCCGTTTCTCCCGGCATTTCGTCGGCGCGGCGCATCAATCGCCAGGGGTAGGGGTTGCCGTTTGCTTGTTGTCCCCATTCTGCTTTGACGGGAATAAAAGGTATAGCGGACATAATATCCTGCGGGCGTTCCGCCATGGACATGAGCAGCGGCAGCATGGATTTAAGACAAAGCCAGTCGCGGTAGGGCGTCCACGGGTCGGCTTCGTAGTTGAGGGCACGACCGCCGAACTCGGAGATGACGTAGGGTTTGACCTCCCCGAAAGACAACATGCTGTAATGGTCTTGCATGTCGAAAGTCGCTTCGATATTGTTGCCGCGCCGCAAGCGGTAGAAGCCGTCGGGCGAGGTAAATTCATAAAAATGCAAAGACCAAAAGTCCATATTTTCGCCCGCCGTGTCCATAAAGAGTTTGTCGCGCTCGTGCCAGCGATTGAAGTTGTCTTTTTCAAAATCGGGGAAAGCCGCGCAGTAACCGCCGAGCGGAATGTCGCTGTTTTGGGCTTTGTACGCCGTAGCGAAGTCGTTGTGAAATTCAAAAATCTCTAAAGGCGGTATGCCGTCGATAGTCGTCAGCTCGTACAGCGGTTCATTCATTACCTCGACGTAGGCAGGGGCGGGCTTACCTTCTCCGCCGAAAAATTCGTTAACGTATCTGCCCGTAAACTCTCCGACGGCATCACCGCCGGCGGGTGCCCAGCCTTGTTGAGTAGGTGTGCCGTCAGGATAAAACGGACGCTGCTGCGGCGCGATAATAAGATTATTGCGGTCATCATACTGATGTATGGAGGGCTGCGCGGCATAATTGTTTCGGCTGTTTTCGCCGCGCTGTGCCATATCGATCGGACTTGCGTAGCCGGGGCGGTTCGGGTCTTCCTGCACCTGACTGAAGTGAAAAGAGATGCCGCCGGTGTTGCGTCCCATATAGACATCGTAGCCGTTAAGTACGGTGTCGCGCAGATTTACGGCGGGCGAAAAGTTGATACCGTTCCAGTCGGACTCGGTGTTGTCGGCGTGTATTTTTACAAAGCGCGAGCGGTCGAAGGAGTCGACGGTGCCGGTAAGGTGACGAAAATCGGGGTTGATGTCCAAGGTGATTTGGGCGTCGGCGGCGACGGTGCAAATTAAAAGGAACAGGAAAGAGAGGAGATTTTTCATACTTTTTTCGCTTGTCAAATTACTCTTAATCAACTTTGATTTTTTATTCTCGGAAGCGGTGTCAGACGCTTTTTTAACTTACTCGCTTGCCTCGCCTTTAGCTACATGCGTGGTTACGCGCCTGCCGCGAAAACCTCGAATATATTGGTAGTCATCATTCTTGTATTCGTGGGTCAGACCCCATTTCAGAGCGCCGAAAGGTTCGGTTTCGGTGTCCAAATCTCGGTTAAGACCGATGGCGTGGGGTGCGCCTTTGATGGATGACATAATGTCGAAATTGATGCCGTCGGGTGCCCACTGAATGGTGTTTTTTTCGGGACCGTCGGTGGTGATGAGTGAAGCCACGCCGCCGTTGTGCAGCCACACACAAATTTCGTGACCGCTGTTGGAAATCGGATTGTAGGGTGACTTAACGTAAGGCCCGAGCGGGTTGTCGGCAATTGCGACGCCGTGACGGATTTGGCGACCGCCCCAGGTTATCGCCTCGCCCATTTGTTCGCCTTTATAGTACAGGTAAAATTTATCGTTGAAATACAGCAAACAGGGGTCGTGTACTTTGTGACTGTCGAAGTCGCCTTTGCGTTCTGTTTTGAAGCGGTTGTCTTCCTCGCCCGCCCAAATGCCGTTGTCGGCGGGGCTTAAAATCGGTGCCGCGCTTTTGTGCCAGGGACCGTAGGGAGAGTCTGCCCAAGCGATACCGACTTCGTTTTTAACGCGCACGGTATAGGGCGACTTGACGGTTTGGTAAGTCAGGTAATATTTGCCGGCGTACGCCAAAATTTCCGCCGTGAAAACCGAGCGGTCGTCGTAGGCGCCTTTCTCGCCGCGCGTTACCGCCGGCCCTTCTTCTTTCCAGGTCAGTCCGTCTGCGGAAGTCGCGTACCAGATATCGCACCTGTCCCAAGGAAAAACTTTTTCATTTTCAATGTCGCCCGCAAAACCGTCGGTCGCGCCGGTGCTGCGCGAGTACCACACGAAGTATTTGCCGTCGTGCTTAATCAGGGCACTCGGGTCGCGGCGCACGACGCCTGCTTCGTAGGCAAAATCACCCTGTAAATCGAAGACCTCGAACTCTCCGAACCACTCGTTTCCGAGGTCGCGCCACGCCAAAGCGCGTTTGGAGGCGGCACTCAATTTATCCGGGTCGGTAATGCCTAAGTAATCGTAGCGGTCGTTTTTTTCGGACGTCATTAAAATTGTTTTTGGAAATCGTAAATTATTTTTTTACGGCGGTCGGGGGTTACGAATTATGTATGGCGAAAATAAGAAGTATAAAACCGGATATTTGAAAATATCGCTCGACATAAACCGGACAGCACGGTATTTTTGCTTCCTTTATCCGTCCGGAAGTCCTTTATTTGCTCAAAAATTCAAATATTATGCTGTACAAAATGCGTTTTCTGCATAGACAAACTGTCTTTTTACTGCTGTTCGGTTTCGGACTGTCGGCAAGCGCACAAATCGGTCAAAACTTAGATGTCAGAGACTTTGCGACCTTTGAAGGATGGGTTTACGAAACGGAAAAAGTACGGATTATATCTCCGGACAAAGCACTCGCACTGCAGGAGGGGGCTTATGAGTATTACACGGAGCAGGGCGACACCCTGAATGCGGTAAATGCGCTGCTGGAAAAATCGTTGATTTTCGGACATAAAGGGGAATATCAGGCGGCTTACGATTATATCTGGAAAGCAATGATACTGGCGGATAAGGCGAAAAACGAGACGGCGAAAGTGAATGCTTACATCAGTTTGGGGCGGTATTTGGGCTATTATAAAAGAGAAAAAGAGGCGTTCAGTTATTTCGACACTGCGCTGCACATCAGTAAAAAACTTTTGGCAAAAGGCGAAGCGGGGGCGGATTTGATGGTCAAATGTTATTATCCTTTGGTGGCTTTGAATCGAGAATTGAATAACTACGGTGAGGCGGAAATGTACCTCGACAGTTGTTATTACTACATCGATGAGGCAAACATCGACAAGGAATGTCACATTATCTTTTTTGAGGAGGCACTTATTAAAGGGAATAAGGGAGAATATCAAAAAGCGGCACAAGAATTACAGGGAATGAAGCCTTGTTTTGAAGAAAGTGCGCACGGGTTTTTCGTATTTTTGGAAACCTATACGGGCGACATGTATCACAAGATGATGCAGCACGACCGGGCAATTGAATATTATCGAAAAGCATTGGAGATTTCGGCAAAATACAAAAGTCACATTGACTTTACGCCGACGATTTACGAGCGATTATCTACGGTTTATTTGGAAAAAGGCGATTACCGGGCTTCGCTGACCGCATTGCGCAAAGAGAAAGAACTGAACCTGCTTTTTTTCGACAGTCGGAGTGCGAACAATCGTTCGTTGTTAGAGGTGAAGGATGAATTTAAACGGGTAAAAGCCCAAGAGAAAGAAATGCTGCAAAAGCAAAAACTCGCCGAAGCGGAACAGCAGAAACAGATTGCTTTTTGGAAAAACACCTTGCTGGGCGTGACGATTATTTTTCTGATACTCGCAGGTATTTTATTTTTTAATTTTATTAAAAACAAACACAAAGCGGAAAAGCAACTACTGCGCAAAAAGAAGGAACTGGAAATGCAGCAAAAGAACGAACTGCTGGAGTTGAAAAATAAAGAACTGGCAACTTCTACGCTGAAATTGATTGAAAAGGACGAGGTACTCGCCGATTTGAAAAGCAGATTGTCTAAACGAAAGGGGGATATCAGTGCTTTTGATTTGAATAAAATCGTGCGCTCGATTTCTAACAGCAGCACGTCGAATTGGGATGAATTCGAAAAGCGATTTATTTCGGTGAATAAGGATTTTTACAATAAACTAAACAGTCGATATCCTAAACTGAGTCGCGGCGACCAAAAACTGTGTGCTTTGATTAAATTGAATTTGTCGAGTAAAGAAATGGCGAAGCTGCTCGGTATCTCGATTGAAAGCGTACATACAAATCGGTATCGTCTGCGAAAAAAATTAGGACTGACGCGAGAGGTGAGTTTGACGGAATTTGTGGCGCGATTGT
>JAHDDJ010000061.1:7359-10219 GCA_020629385.1 Erythrobacter sp. | reverse complement strand
GTGCAGCAAAAGCGGTCGATTATGTCGGCGCGGGTACTATCGAATTCATCGCCGACGCCAGCGAAGGCCTGCGCGCCGACCGCATTTTCTTCATGGAAATGAACACAAGGCTTCAGGTGGAGCATCCGGTGACCGAAGAGATCACCGGCGTCGATCTGGTCGAATGGCAATTGCGCGTCGCAAGCGGCGAGCCGATCCCGATGAAGCAGGAAGATCTGTCAATCAATGGCTGGGCCATGGAGGCAAGGCTCTATGCGGAGGACCCGGCCAAGGGGTTTCTGCCCAGCACGGGGCGGCTGGATATTCTCGATTTCTGCAGTGATGTCCGTATCGACACAGGCGTAGAGGCCGGGGCCGAAGTTTCACCCTTCTACGACCCGATGATCGCGAAGGTGATCTCTCACGCTCCAAACCGGCGCGCCGCAATCGATGGGCTCAAGGGCGAGTTAGAATGCTCAAACGTCTGGCCGCTCAGGACAAACAAGTCCTTTCTTATTCGGCTTATCGATAACCCAGATGTGCTTACAGCCGCGCTCGACACGGGGCTAATCGGACGAGAACAGGAGGCGCTCACGTCGACGCCTCAGGTTTCGGATCGGGCTCTCAGCGATGCACTCAATTGGTTTGTGCGCGATCAAGCTGACTTCGATCAAAGAGCGGAACCAATGATCGGCTTCCGGATGAACTCGCCGCGCCGCAGGGAATACACTCTTTCGGTTGATGGAGAGGCACGCACCTTCCGCTATGACCCCACACCTGAGGGACAACTGTTTGACCACGGTTTCCGCGAGAGCGGCGACCCGGCAACGCAGTTACTGAACCTCGACGGGGAACTTATCACTATCACCCTATGGAGGGACGACGGCACCGGCCACGCCTCCGCCGCCGATGGCGCGATCCTCGCGCCCATGCCGGGCAAAGTCATCGCGGTCGATGTGGCGAATGGCGACAGCGTCACCGCTGGTCAGCGGCTGATGGTGCTCGAGGCGATGAAGATGGAACACGCGCTCACCGCGCCGTTCGATGGAACCATTTCCGGTCTCGAAACGACTGAGGGGGGACAAGTGCAGGTCGATGCCGTCCTGTGCGTGGTGGAGCCGGTGGCGGGGGACTAGTCTCATCGTCACCCTGAACTTGTTTCAGGGTCTATTTCGCTACATGCACCTCGGCCCGAAGTCGCAGAATGGATGCTGAAACAAGTTCAGCATGACGGGAGAATAAGTTGACCTGGCAGAAAGAACTCGAAGAACTGGCCCAGCGTCAGGCCTTTGCCGAACAGATGGGCGGCGCGGAGAAGGTCGAGCGCCAGCATGCACGCGGCAAGCTGGATGCGCGGCAGCGTATTGCCGGGATTGTCGATGCCGGGTCCTTTCGCGAGATCGGCAAGATTGCTGGTTCGGGCAGCTATGATGACACGGGCGAGCTGACCCATCTCGCAGCATCCAATTACATTTTCGGGCGCGGCAATATTGAAGGGCGTCCGGTTGTCGTCACTGCCGACGATTTCACTGTGCGCGGCGGCGCGTCCGACGCCTCGATCCATCGCAAGATGATCCAGGCGGAAAAGATGGCGCATGAAATGGGCATGCCGCTGATCCGCATGATCGACGGCACCGGCGGTGGCGGATCGGTCAAGAGTATCGAGGATTACGGCGCGACCATTGTACCCGCCGTGCCCGGCTGGGGCGATGTGGTGGCCAATCTGGATGCAGTGCCGGTCGTCGCGCTGGCGCTCGGCCCCACCGCCGGACTTGGTGCGGCGCGGATCGTCGCAAGCCATTATTCGGTGATGGTCAAAGGCCTATCGCAATTGTTCTCTGCAGGCCCCGCGCTGGTCGAAGCCATCGGCGAGGCATCGGACAAGGAATCGCTCGGCGGCAGCGGCATTCACACGCGCAACGGCGTGGTCGATGATGAAGTCGCCAATGAATATGAAGCCTTTGCCGCAGGGCGCAGGTTCTTGTCCTATCTGCCCGGACAAGTGGGCGCTTTGGCTGCGCGAACAGCGTCCAGCGATCCGGTCCACCGGCGCGAGGAAGACTTGCTGTCTCTCGTCCCGCGCGATGCCAAGCAAGTCTATTCGATGCGCCGCGCCATGCGGATGATTTTCGATACGGACAGCCTTTTTGAAATGGGGCGGCTGTGGGGCCGCGCTGCGATAACCGCCTTTGCCCGGCTGGATGGTTTTCCAGTGGCCGTCATTGCCAGCGATCCAAGCTTTCTCGGCGGTTCATGGGAAGCCAAAACCAGCGAGAAGGTCGAACGCTTCGTCAAACTGGCCGACCAGTTCAAGCTGCCGATTGTCCATCTGGTCGACAATCCCGGCTTCATGATCGGCAAGGCTGCAGAGGAAGCAGGCACGATACGCTACGGCGTAGAGGCGATGAACGCGATTTACCGCGCCACAGTGCCGCTCGCCTCGGTTGTTGTGCGCCGCGCCTTCGGGATTGCCGGTAGCGCGATGAGCAATGCAGACAAGTTCCAGTACCGCTTCGCATGGCCGAGTGGCGATTGGGGCAGCCTGCCCATCGAAGGCGGGATCGAAGTCGCTTATAAGTCGGAGCTGGAACAGGTTGCCAAGGATGGCGGAGATCCCGCAGCGCATCTCGAAACAATCCGCGACCGGTTGAACAAGGTCCGCAGTCCGTTCCGCAGCGCCGAGAAATTCAGCATGGAAGACATAATCGATCCGCGTGATACGCGGCCCTTACTGTGCGAATTCGCCGATCTTGCATGGCGCAAGCTGGAGCGGCGCGGGTAACGGCCCGAAGGGCCGCAAGCCCGACCGGGCGCCCGCAGCGATGCGACCTTTAGGTCGCGTGAGCGAGGATTTCGCACCCCGGATGGGGTGCGGACAATT
>JAHDDJ010000061.1:3692-7259 GCA_020629385.1 Erythrobacter sp. | reverse complement strand
AGGTCGCGTGAGCGAGGATTTCGCACCCCGGATGGGGTGCGGACAATTAAAGATTCACCCGCCGGAACAGCTTTCCGCGTTCGCTGAACAGCACAATCGCCAGCGCCAGCAGTGCGCAGCTGAGCATTGACACGGCCAGCGGCCTTGCCGTTCCATCATAGAGCGAGCCGATCAGCGCACCCAGCACCGCGCCCGTGCTCATCCGCAAGGCCGTCTGCGCAGAGCTTGCCGCGCCAGCGATATGGAAGAAGGGCTGCATCGCAATCGAGCTGAAATTCGCGCCGATAAAACCGAGCATCGCCATCGACAGGCTCATCAGGACAATGAACTGCCATAGCGGCTGCGCAGGCTGGCTCGCGCTCCATAGCTGAACCAGACTGATCGCAATGAAGACCATCAGCGCGGTATGGCTGACGCGGCGGGCTCCGAATTTTTCGACAATGCGCGAATTGGTAAAGTTGGCCGCGACCATGCCCAGCACCGCACCGCCAAAGATCACGGCAAAATAATCCTCCATATCGAAGGTTTCACTGATCAATTGCTGACTGGAATTGAGGAAACCGAACAGCGATCCGAACACCAATGCGCTGCCCACGACATAGCCGATCGCGCCGCGGTTGATCAGCGCTGTACCCATATTGCGCAGAATTGTGGCGACATCGATTTCCTGCTTGTTCTCTGCCTGCAACGTTTCCGGCAAACGGATCCAGACCCAGATGCTGACCACCGCGCCCATCAAGGCCATTGCTCCGAAAATCGCACGCCATCCGGCAAGATACATGATCCCCTGCCCCACAGCAGGCGCCAGGATCGGGACGAGCAGAAAGATCATCATGATCAGGCTCATAAGCCGCGCCATTCGGTCGCCGCCGACCTGATCGCGGACAATCGCCGCAGGGACTACGCTGAGGCCCGCGCAGGATATGCCCTGGATCAGCCGCAGCACCAGTAACGTCGTGTAATCGGTAACCAAAGCGCAAGCGAGCGACAGCAGGATGTAGGCTGCAAGCCCGATAAACAGCACCGGCCTGCGCCCGAACCGGTCAGCGAAGGCTCCCGGAAAGAACGCGCCCACGCCAGAGCCAAGAAAATAGGCGCCGATTACGAATTGCCGCTCATTGCCGTCCGCGCCCATTTCCTGCGCGATCTGGCCGAGCGCGGGCAGCATGGCGTCAATGCCGAAAGCCTGCAGGCTCATCAGCAAGGCCATCAGCACGATCATCTCGCGCTCACCCAATGCGGGTCTGTGTGATTGTGCCCCTTCGCTCATGCCGATCCCTTGGGGGTTGGCGCGGCAAAAGGAAAGCGCCTATTCATTTGGTCATGAGTGCAGACCGCCACGATCCTGACGAAAATACCGGTGACGCGGACGAAGCGGCACGCGGTCTGCGCAAGATCATTCATGTCGATATGGACGCGTTCTTCGCTAGCGTTGAGCAGCGCGACAATCCCGAATTACGCGGCAAGCCGGTGGCCGTAGGCGGATCGGGCGGGCGCGGTGTTGTGGCCGCAGCCAGCTACGAAGCGCGCAAATTCGGAGTGCGTTCCGCTATGCCGTCGGTCACCGCCAAACGGCTGTGCCCCGATCTGATTTTCGTCCGTCACCGCTTCGACGCATACCGGGAGGCGTCGCAGAAAATCCGCGAAATCTTCCGCTATTTCACCCCGCATGTCGAACCGCTCAGTCTGGACGAAGCCTATCTCGATGTAACGGACGATATCCGCGGGATCGGCAGCGCGACACGGATTGCCGAACTGATACGGCAGCGGATCAAGGAGGAAACCGGACTGACCGCCAGCGCGGGGATCAGCTACAACAAATTCATCGCCAAACTGGCCAGCGACCAGAACAAGCCCGACGGCATGTGCGTGATCAAACCGGGGCAAGGCGCCAAATTTGTCGCGTCGTTACCCATCCGGCGCTTTCATGGTGTCGGACCCAAAGGTGCGGAGAAGATGGCACGGCTCGGCATCGAAACCGGGGCCGATTTGGCAACCAGGGATATCGCATTCCTGCGCGCCAACTTCGGAAGCTTTGCCGATTATCTCTACCGCGCAGCGCGCGGGATTGATCTTCGGCCTGTGCGGGCCAATCGCATCCGCAAATCGGTTGGCGGCGAACGGACCTTCAGCGAGGACATCTCCGCCGGGGCCGCTTTGCGCGAAACCATGGACCGCATCGTCGATATCGTCTGGGAACGGATCGAACGCGCCGAAGCCAAGGGACGCACGGTCACGCTGAAGATGAAGTATAATGACTTTACGCTTGTCAGCCGCGCCAAATCCATGCCGGATTGGGTCACTGACAAGGCGCAGTTCGGCCAGATCGGCCACGCCTTGCTGGAAGAGCTTTTACCGTTGCCCATGCCGATCCGTCTGATGGGTCTGACCCTCTCCAATCTGGACACAGGCGAGCAGGAGGAACGCAAGCCTGATACTGCGCAATTATCTTTGCTATGACGCCGCCTTATAGAGCTCCAGCCGTCTGCGCGTCGCATCCGACAACGGCTCCGGCAGCGAATGCATCGGGAAATAGCGCGCTTCGATCACTTCGCGCATGTCCGCTCTGGGCTGGCCCGATGCTTTGCAGGCGAACACATGGACCGTGTTGGTTGCGCCGGACAGATGCTCGACCTGAACACCCAGCGGTTTCATCAGGCTCGCTTCGCATCCGGTCTCTTCGCGGAATTCCCGCATCGCTGCTTCAGGCGGATTCTCACCGGCATCAATCCCGCCGCTCGGCACATTCCAGCTGCCATTGCCATAGCTGAGACGGATAAGAAGCAACTGGTCGTTAAGATCGGTCGCCAGCACAGCAACGCCCTGCAATTGCGGCTTGGTCACTTTCCAGACCAATAACCGTGCACGGTGCGCCAGACGGTACGCGGCCCGGTGCCAGGGTTGCGGGATCAGGCGAAGCATGTGACCGGCTGGTTTGCCGCGCCAAGGAGCCGCGCAACAGGCAAATCATGGTCGCCTGCCACAGCCTCATCGAACACGGCGCGCTTGTCATGCCCGCGAATAACAAAGGCGAGTTGATCGCTATCAAGCAGAGCCGGAATGGTCAGCGTAATGCGGTCAAACGGAGCCTCTGGCGGAAGCGGGTCAGGCGTAAGCGTGCGCAAGGTCTGCGCATCATCGACTTGTGGATCAGTGTTCGGGAATAGCGAGGCGATATGACCGTCCGCGCCCATACCCAGCCACACCAGCGCGAAATGTGGCGGTGTTTCGATCTCGGTCAGCGCCGTGACCGCCGCGCCCGCCGGTTCGAGCAATGCACGGATCTTGCCCGTGTTGCTGGCCGCATGATCCTCCGGCACGATCCGGTCGTCACCCGGAAAAACGGTGATCCGCGACCAGTCCAGATCAGTTTCTGTGAGCAGCTTCAGAATCGGAAAAGGCGTTGATCCGCCGGGTACGCTGATCGCGATATTGCCATCAGAGCCAGTCAGCGCTGTTTCAAGCCGTTCGCCAATCCAATCGGCAATAGTCTGGTCAGTTGCCGCTTCGATAAGTGTCAGATTTTCCATGAAACGCTGATACCAAAAAACCCGCCGCTGCACAGGG